>JANYJN010000654.1 GCA_025358475.1 Candidatus Solibacter sp. | reverse complement strand
ACGGAGATCCTGAGTGTGATCATCGGCCTGGTGCTGGCCTCGGCGTTCTCCGCGATCCTGGTCTACGCGCAGGATCTGCTGCCCGGAAGGGTGGGGATGGTCTCCGGCTTGTTCTTCGGACTCGCCTTCGGCATGGGGGGCGTCGGCGCCGCCCTGCTGGGCAGGCTGGCGGACGCCAGGGGGATCGAGTACGTGTACCGGGTCTGCGCGTTTCTGCCCGCCATCGGTCTGCTCACCGCGTTCCTGCCCGCGGTGAATGCGGGGCGGCGTTCAAGTTGACACTTCCGGCGGAGTTCAGCGGCCTCTCTTCAATCCCGGCAAAAGTAACTGATTTGCAGAACCTCCGCGCCTGCGGCCTGCTACGTTAACCTGCACTGCCGACCGGCAGGCGGTGGCACGTGATCTTGCGCGCCTTCACTGTGACTAGAGATCCGCGCTCCAGATCGCGCAGGAATCCGGCGAGTACCTTCTGAACCCATTCGACGACTTCCTGAGCGCCCAAACCCTGGATGCGCAGTCGTACCACGGAAGGTCCACTCGCGCCGGTGACTGCCAGGATCGTGTGGAAGTCCGCGTCCAGGGTCACCACGATGGCGTTCTTTCCCAACGACCACGCAAGGATCTCCTCATCGGCTGCCTTACCCATCCCGATTTCGCCGACATGAGTGCATTCATAGCCGAGCCGCGCAGCCGAGTCGCGGCGTCTCGCGGAACTCCCTGGTCCAGGACTAGGCGCATGGGCGTAGTGTCGGTCAAGCCGCGTTACTTTCCGCCGCGCTGTCTTCAAGATTGGCGGCGGCGAACGCCAGCGCTTGCTGTACGTCGTCCGGCTCAAGCTCGGGATAGTTCCGGAAGAGGTCGTCCCGATTAGGATAAAGCGCCACGGCCTCCACGACCCGACGCACCGTCAGCCTCATGCCACGGATGCACGGCTGGCCGTTCATCTGGTTCGGGTGCCAGGTTATGTGATCGAAGCGCTGCATGCTTCCTATTCTGGTACATTCGGCGTGCGGGTGCATCACGCAGGGCCAGCGATCAAAGGCGACGACATCAAGGAAGGGCGCGGCGATTCCATTGCATTTACGCCCCCGATGTGCCCCAAGTGCGAAAGTCAGGCTAGTGCTCTCCTGGCCGGGTTGCTCCGCGGGTGCGCGCTCCGCTCACCCCAGGCTAAAGCTGCGCATGGAGAGATTGCCGTGATGAAATCCGGCGAAGATCGTCTCTAGCCGGTCGTCCGGCCACGCCGCTCCCATGACCACGAACAGCGGATCGAAATGCTCCGTCGTGGGCGCCGACAGGCGGGCGTGGGGAGCCGAACGGCGGTAGTCGTATAGTTTCCCGATCTCCCGTTTTTCCACCTGGAGTGCCACCCACGCGTCGAACTCCGCCGCCCATTCGTCCACCGGGGCGTTCTTGTCGGCCAAGCGCACGCGCGACAGGTTGTGCACGATGCCCCCGGTGCCCACCACCAGCACGCCGTCGTCGCGCAGAGGCCGCAGCGCCCGGCCCAGTTGAAACAGTTGCGGTGGATCCAGGAACGGCATGGAAACTTCCAGCACCGGCAATTTCGCCGCCGGCCAGGCCAGCCGCGCCGGGACCCAGGCGCCGTGATCCAGACCGCGCACGGTATCGAAGGTGGTGTCCTGATCGCCGGCCAGCAGCACGCCGGCGACCTGGGCCGCGAGGCCCGGATCTCCCGGCGACGGGTATTGGATACGGTAGAGCTCGTCGGGAAACCCGCCGAAGTCATAGAGCAAGGGCATGTGGTCCCAAGCCGTCACGCGCAGGGGCCGCGACACCTGCCAGTGAGCCGAAATAATGAGGATGCCCCGCGCGTCAGGATGTTTGTCTCCAAATGCGCGCAGCGCCGCCGCGTGGGCGTCGCCCCCCAACGCCGACATGGGTGACCCGTGAGCCAGAAATACCGCTGGTTTCCGCATAGTTCTCTATGGCTACCTTATCAAACCCTGGAAGGCTGATTGGCTAAAGTTCTTCGTGCTTCCTGCCGATGAACATAGTGATCGACATGGCCGAAAGCATTCGGGATGGCATCGCGAGAGAACTTCGTGCGTGGTACACCACCGGTCTGCGCATCGCCATCTGGGGAGGCACCAGCGAATCCGCCGCCTTCCTCGAAGCCTATGGTCTGGATGCCCATCGATTTCCGATCGTGGTGGATTCCGACCCGGCCCAAGCCGGCACGTTCGTTCCGGGCACCGGCCAGACGATTCGTTTCCGCGACTGGCTGCTCGGCAATCCGGTGGACATCATCCTGATTCCCTGCCGTGGGCGGGCGGCCGGCATCGTTCGCGAGATCGACGCAGCCCGAATCAGCTACGAAGGCATTCTCATCCCGCACCGGGGAGACCTGGTCGATTTCCACGCCGCCGAGATGATGCTGGCATGAAAAAAGGGGCCAGACGCGTTGCCCGTGAACCACCGGAAAACGCGTCTGGCCCCTTTGTGCTGTCGGTGCTGCGACTACTACGGTGACCGCGAGATTTGCTGCGGTCGCAAACCCGGTCAGACCACAGGCAAATGCCCAATCTCCAGATATCGGCAATCAGCCCGATATGCTGCGGTTGGGCAGATTACGACACCGCCCGCAGCAATCGTCTTGTGCTTCCTCGCGACCCTTGGCCCTCAATGAAGGTCCGGTTTTGCCTCCCACCACTTGCGCCAGAACAACACCTGCTCAAGCTGCTGATCGGGTGTGCCCGGGCGAAACACAAGGCTGCCCGCCGTCGCTGCTGTCTTGTACGCGCTCGGCTGCGTGCAGACCAGATATTCCATAGTGACCACCCTTTCGCGCGTCTTTACCGGACAGCCGTTCGCGAACGCAGAGATCCCATATAACCCGTGAAGTTGCGCTTGCGGATCGTTGTCGTAGAGAAGACTGCCCAGCAGCGGCAGCGTCTCCTTCGTGTGGATTGCCGCCAGGGCTGCCGCTGCCGCCAACCGCAATTCACTGTCACTAGCGGCGATCGAGGCGAGTCTCTTTACTGCGCCCGGAGTTGTATCGCGCCAATTGTCCCGCAGCGCCGAGAGCACAAACCGCTTCTCTGGAACCGTCCGAATCGCCGGCCAGAAGCGGACCAATTGCGAGACTGAATCGGGCATCTGGTTGTCGAGCATTCCAGCCACAGCCGCGGACTGGCTGCCGGGATCGCCGGTCGCCAGCAAAGAGGGCGCTACTGCCGCAATTGCCTCCGACTGTACCCCGTCAAGCGCGCCGACCAAAACTTCTGGATCCAGGCCCGATCCCGACCGGAAGGCGAGCGTCACTTCCTCCAGCAATCGCACGGTCAGGTCCGCGTTGGTCCCGGAGGGCGTCGGCGGCGTGTCGGAGGCAGGCAGGAACAAACCCAAGATCGTTCGATACATCGACGGCCTGGAGTCGATCACGTCCCAAGTCGCATCCGTGCGCTTCTTCAGAAACCACAGGCCCGTTAGACTCTGGTTGATTACGCGATCCGGGCCCTGAAGGAGACCCGCCCAATCGTGAACGACGTTCACGCTGGGCCCCGGAACGCTGCCCTGCAACACGCGAATCACGGCTAGCGCGAACGTGACTCGGCCTGGACCTTCGATACGCGTCTTCACCGAGCCTACGACAATTGCATCCGATTCCTTCCTTAACCTGTCAAGGCCGGCGCCATGCGAAAGGGACACGAGACAAAGTCCGAGAACGCAACCGACCGGAAGCCGTCCATCAACTCGTTTCATCATATTGCCTCTTCAGTTACAATCATTGATTCGCAAACTGACCCTGGGCGCAGGGACCGTTGGTACCGTCATTGGTGATTGGCGTCGTAAAAGTGTCTTGAAAGACATGGTCGGTATAAAAGGTGACGACCTTCCGCTCGGTGCATTTCCCCTTAAAACGGTTGAACGATCCAATCCAATACTTCTGTGTGTCGGTACTGATTGCGGTGACGCCGTTGCCGTTCCAGGAGACCGTTGGGGGAGTCGGCGCCGGAGTTCCTTGCCAACACATAGCGTATGCGTCGCTAAACGTATTTCCCTGCCAGACGATGGAACTCCATGTCGTCTCACTGGGAGGGCCCCAGGTGGTGTTAGGAAATTTCTTTTGGTCGTTTTCAAAGGTCTCGCGGCTGTCGATCGGCGTAATCGTGGCGGTGGTCAAGTCTTCCAGGAAATTGCTGACACGCCCCGCCCATCCGTTCCACCCCGCGCCGAACAGGCTTGTACAAGTGGTCGCGGCGGGCACCGTCTGGTTGTGAATCCACGGCGTATTGATGAACACGGGGAACTGAGCCGACGAAACAGCGTCAACTTGAACCCAGACATGGATGTCGAAGGTCGTCCCAGGCGCGCTGTGGCCCAACGCCGTCAGCCTCGCTCCGGTGATACCGTTCGGTGTGATTTGAATCTTGGTCGGCGAATCGGTAAACCACTGAATAAACGGGGTCGGATTGGGGGAATTCGTCGTGAGATCGACGTCCCAGATCGTCCAATACTTGTCGGTTAGACTGCCGCAGCAATTCGGGGTGACGCCGCCGAGATACCAGAAAGCGGCTGACGTTGCTCCATTCGGTCCGGTGGTGATTACCGGCGGTGTCTGAGCGTTCACAACCCCGCAAACTAAGACTGTCGCTACCCAGATGATCCGGCTACTAATCATGGTCAGACGCCTCATTCTCAGTTAGAAATGGATCGAGGAGTTCTGCCAACTGAGCAGAAACTATCTCGTCGCTTCCAATCTTCACGTGCGGAAGCGGCAAAATCAAGTGATAATCTGATATCAATCTATTAATTACCGCCTGAAAAACAGTTTTCGGCAGTCAGGGAATTACCGCTGCGCTCCTCTTTTGTTCCCGTGGCCGTTTTCCCTCGCCAAAGGCGCACGGGACGCGGTTTCTTGACCGCCTCATCGCGAATTCGCCGGACGGGTCCAAGAAAGAAAAAGGGGCCAGACGCGTTGCCCGTGAATCACCGGAAAACGCGTCTGGCCCCTTTGTGCCTCTTGCTGCGGCGACTACTCTTCTTTGCCAACCACCACGGTGATTTCCACCGTGACGTCCCTGTGCAACCGCACCGGCACCTTGTACTCGCCCAACTGCCGGATAGGTTCGTCCAGTTGAATTTTGCGGCGGTCGATGTTGTAGTTTTGCGCGGTCAGAGCTTCAGCGATATCCTTGCTCGTCACGGAGCCGAATAGCTGATCGTTCTCACCGGCCTTTTGCGCGATCCGGACGGTCGCCCCGGTCATGATC
>JANYJN010000595.1 GCA_025358475.1 Candidatus Solibacter sp. | reverse complement strand
GCCACGGTGGCGCGTCCCCGGAAGGGCACGGACAGCACTACGGGCAAGGAAGAGGAACTTCCCAAGATTCCCTCGAAGCTGAAAAAGGATCCGCAGTTGAACAAGGGCGGCGACGTGGCGCGGTTCCGGACCGACGTGGATATCGTGACCATCGACGCGGCGGTGATCGACAACAAAGGCCGCTTCATCCCGGGCATTCCGGCGGGCAATTTCCGCATTCTGGAAGACAATGTGCCGCAGCAGATCCGCAAGGTGGATATGGGCGAAGCGCCGCTGACCATCGCGATGGTGATCGAGTTCAGCAATCGGTTCCAACGGTACTATAGCTACACTTGGTTCCAGACGCTGCAACTGGCGTGGGGATTTGCGGAGAGCCTGAAGCCGGAAGATTATGCCGCAATAGTAGCTTACGACATGAGGACGGAAATTCTGACGGATTTCACCACGGACAAGGGGAAAATCCGCGAAGGGTTGGACCGGTTGAAGATGGCCGCGTTCAGCGAAGCCAACATGTTCGACGCGGTCACCGACACGGCGGAACGGATGAGCGAAATCGAAGGCCGCAAGGCGATTCTGCTGATTTCGAGCGGGATCGACACGTTCAGCAAGCTGACCTACGACCAGACGCGCAAGAAATTACAGGAGGCCGGGGTGCCGATCTACTCGATCGGGCTGATGCAGATGGAGCGCCAGATGGCGGACGCGCGCGGGGGGGGCGTATCTATCGATTTTCTGCAGGCGGACAACGAACTGCGCACCTTCGCGAAGGAGACGGGCGGCGCCGCGTACTTCCCAAGGTTTCAAGGCGAATACGGACAAATTTTCCAAATGCTGCACCAGGCGCTGCGCAACCAGTACGTACTGACGTACCAGCCCAGCAACACCAAGCACGATGGCGCGTTCCGCAAGATCAAGGTGGAGCTGGTGAATCCGGCGACTAACGAGCCGCTGCCGGTGAAAGACGAAAAGGGCAAGCCGATCAAGTACCAGATCGTCGCCAAGACTGGCTATAAAGCGCCGCGCGCGGTGGAGTAAGCGGCAGTACCAGGCGAGCCCGAGCTTGGCGGATTGGCAGGCTGAAGAGTGCCCCACCAAGGTGGCGCGGGGAGGGGGCGGATATGGCGGCTCTGAAACGGAGCCGACAAGTTTGCGCCACGAAGATGCGTTTGTCAAGAACTGCATCTGGCGACTTTCCAAGGCGATGCAAATCCGTTGACATTGAGGTTACACGTCTGTTACGCTCCTACTCGTTCCGCTAATGAATACTCCCACCCATTCCACACCGAACATTCTCCTGGTCGACGACAATCGCGACGGATTGCTGGTCCGCCGCTGCCTATTGGAAGAGATCGGATGTTGCGTACAGATCGCCGTTAACGGAGAAGAGGGCCTGAAACTGTTTCAGGCCGGCAAGTTCGACGTGGTGGTGACGGATTACCGCATGCCACGGATGGACGGCCGGGAGCTAATCCAACGGATCCGTGCGCTGGATCCGAATGCGCGGATCATTCTGCTGTCGGGATTTGTGGAGCCATTGGGGCTCACAGAGCAGAACACAGGGGCCGATGCGGTGTTGAGCAAGAGCGCCAACGAACCGGCCCACCTGATGCGCACGGTGAAACGCCTGGTGAACCGGCCTGTGCGTAAGCCGCCGGGCTCGCAAAAAGATCATCAGGCGCGGGCCAGCGCGATCGGCCGATAATGAACATTAGACACATGGGAAGCGTGATGCACTCTGCTGGTAGATTAGTTTCGGTATTTGTAGTGCTGGCGCTGGCGGCGACCGCCGGCGCCGCGAGTCCGGCGGCTCCCCGCAAGGGGACTCCTGGGGCCAAGGCCGCGCCTTCGCTAAAGGCATCCCCCACGGTGCGCCGCTGGATGAAGAGCATGACGTTGCGCGACGAAGTGGCGCAGTTGATCTTCATTTCTTTTCACGGCGCGCCGCATTCGCGTTCGCGGGAATACCGCAAGTTCATGGGACAGATCCGGGACACGAAAGTGGGCGGATTGATTCTGACGAACTGGTCCAACGGGAGGGTAATCCAGAAGGCGGAGCCGTACGCGGTGGCGGCGTTTCTGAACCGCGTGCAGCGTCTGGCGAAGACGCCGCTGCTGGTGAGCGGCGATTTCGAGCGGGGGCTTTCGATGCGGGTGGATGGTACCACGGTGTTTCCGCACGCCATGGCGTTCGGGGCCACGGGCGACCCGGCGTACTCGCGGTACGAGGGCGAGGTGACGGCGCGGGAGGCGCGGGCGCTGGGGGTCCATTGGATATTTTATCCGGTGGCCGACGTGAATAATAACCCGGATAATCCGATCATCAATATCCGGTCGTTCGGGGAGAATCCCGAGGCTGTGGCGGCGCAAGTGAGTGCCTATATCGAAGGGGCGCACAGCGACAGAAAGAACTACGCGCTGGCAACGGCGAAGCATTTTCCGGGACACGGCGACACGGCGGTGGACAGCCACATGAACATGCCCACGATCACGATGGACCGCGACCGCCTGGAGCGGGTGGAGTTGGTGCCGTTCAAGGCGGCGATCGCTTCCGGGGTGGATGCGGTGATGACGGCGCACATCGCGGTGCCGGCGCTCTCGCCACCGGGGATCCCCTCGACGCTTTCGTCGGCGATTCTGACGGATTTGTTGCAGAAGGATTTGGGGTTCAAAGGCATCATTGTGACCGACGCGCTGGAAATGGCGGGCATCGTCAAGATCTTTGCGACGGGCGACGCGGCGGTGAGGGCGGTGGAGGCGGGTGCGGATGTGCTGCTGATGCCGACGGATGCGGAGACGGTAGTGCGAGCGCTGACGGCGGCGGTGCAGAGCGGACGGCTGACGCGCCGGCGTATCCAGGAAAGCGTGATCAAGATTCTGGCTGCCAAGGAGCGCGTGGGGCTGCGCAAGCGCTTTGTGAATCTGGAAAGTATCGGCGACGTGGTGGATTCGCCGGAGTCCAACGAAAAGGCGCAGGAGATAGCCGACCACGCGGTGACGCTGGTGCGCAACGGGGGAGGCATGATTCCGCTGACGGCACCCGACAAGGCCTGCTACGTGATGATGCCGGAGAGCCGGGTTACCACCGAAGGCCAGTTGTTCGGCCAGGAAGTGCGCAAGATTGCGCCGCTGGCGCAGGTTGTCACGTGGGATCCGGCGATGCCGCGCGAGCAACTGGCGGAAGCGGTGGGCCGGATGGGGAGTTGTGAAAGCTACGTGGTGGCGGCGTTCACCAGTGTGGGGGCGTATCGCGGCACGGTGGGCATGCTGAGCGGGGAACTGCCGTGGGCGCTGGAGGCGTTGATTTCCTCGGGCAAGCCGGTGGCGCTGATCGCGCTTGGCAATCCGTACGTGCTGCGCAATTTCCCCAACGTTACCGCCTACCTGGCTACTTACAGCAATGTGGCGCCAAGCGAGATCGCCGCGGCACGCGCCACGCTGGGGGAGATCGCCATCGGCGGGCACCTGCCGGTCACCATTCCGGGACAGGCGGCGTACGGCGAGGGGATTCAGTTGCGGGCCACGCGCGCCATCGCGGCCAACGACGCTGCGCAGTAGGCCTCCCGGCCTGTCGAGTCCCGAGCTTGGGCTCGGATGCACAAGGCGGGAGCAAGGCGGGAGCCTTATGGCACGTGGCGCGCTACAATTAGCGCTCCATGAATCTGTTCACTCTCCCGCCACAAAAAGTGGAGGTGGTGCTGCTCGTCTTGCTGTTGGCGGCCGCCGTGTTCGACGTGCTGTACCGGCGAATTCCCAACTGGCTCACGGTGAGTGGCGTGGTGGTGGGCATTGCCATAAATACAGCCATCGGGCCACCGGTTGCCGGCCTGGTGTTCTCGCTGGCCGGGCTGGGGGTAGCGTTTGGCATTTATGTGGCGCTCTATGCCTTGCGGGCGATGGGCGCGGGCGACGTCAAACTGATGGCGGCGGTGGGCGCGCTGGTGGGGTGGGAGCGGTGGTTTGGAATCTTCTTTGTCACCGCACTAATCGGCGGAGTGATGGCGTTGATCCTGGTGGTGGCGCGCAGGCGGCTTAAGAAGACGTTGTTCAATGTGGGCTTCATCCTCAGCGAAATGAAGAGCCTGCGGCCGGCCTATCTGGCTAAAGAAGAACTGGATGTGAAGAACAAGAAAGCGCTCGGGCTTCCGCATGGCGCGGTGATTGCGGTGAGCACGGTTTTCTACCTGGCGCTGTGCGTGCGCCTGATGAAATAGAGATGGCCGCGGCAAGGCAGTTGGGTTTCCTGGAAGGCCCCGCCGGCTGATTATAGAGACGGCGGGCGCCCCCTGAGGACTTCAGGCTACCGGCACAGCCAGCCGCCATCGACGGCCAGCGTATAACCAGTCACATAATCGGCAGCCGCCGATGCCAGGAACACCAGGGCTCCCTGTAGATCTTCGGGAAGGCCCCAACGGCCCGCCGGAATGCGGCCCAGAATTTCGGCATTGCGAGCCTGGTCGGCACGCAGCGCGGTGGTGTTGTCCGTGGCCATATAGCCGGGTGCGACGGCATTGACGTTGATGTGGTGCGGCGCCAGTTCATTGGCCATCAACCGAGTGAGGCCCATGACGGCGCTCTTCGATGCCGTGTAAGAGGGCACGCGGATGCCTCCCTGGAAAGAGAGCATGGAGGCGATGTTGACCATCTTGCCGCCACGTCCTTGCGCCACCATCTGCCTGGCCACGGCCTGGGACAGAAAGAAAACGGTGCTCTGATTGAGCTGGATCACGTCGTCCCAATCCTTTTCGGCGAACTCGAGAAAGGGGGCGCGGCGGATGATGCCGGCGTTGTTGAGCAGGATATCGATGCCGCCGAGTTCGCGCACCACCTGATCGACCGCCGGCTGGATGGCGGCGCGGTCCAGCAAATTGGCGTGGACTTGGGAGACGCGGCGGCCCATGGCGCGGACCTGGGCGGCGGTTTCATCGGTGCTGAGGATATCCACCAGCGCCAAATCGGCGCCGGCTTCGGCGAACCCCAGGGCGGCACCCTGGCCGAGACCACGGCCGGCACCGGTAACGACCGCAACTTTTCCGTCGAGCTTAAACTTGTCCAGAATCATCGTTAAGAAAGCCTTTCCAGTGGGAATGAATCCATGTCCGTGAACTCCTGGTTTTCACCGCCCATGCCCCAGCAGAAGGCGTAGGAGCCGGTGCCGCAGGCGCAGTGGATGGACCAACTGGGCGAAATCACGGCCTGGCGGTCGGAGATGGCGATGTGGCGTGTTTCTTCCGGCGTGCCCATGAAGTGCATGACGCGCGCCTTGTTGAGATCGAAATAGATATAGATTTCGGAGCGCCGCGCGTGGGTATGCGGTGGCATGGTGTTCCACACGGAGCCCTCGTGAAGCTGCGTGTAGCCCATCACCAACTGGCAGCTCTTGACGCCGCCAGAGTGGATGTACTGATGGATGGTGCGTCGGTTGGCGTCGGCCGCGGTGCCGAGGTGCACCTCTTTGGCGTTGGCCCGCGGAATCAGCGTAGTGGGATAGGCGGCGTGGGCCGGATAGCTCAGCAGGTAAAAGCAAGCGGGATGGGCGGCGTCCTGACTGGAGAAGGAGACGCTCTGGCCGCCGCGTCCCACATAGAGGACGTCGAACTTGGCCAGCTCGAAGCGTTTCCCGTCCACTTCCACGGCGCCCGTGCCGCCGATATTGAGGACGCCCAACTCTCGCCGCTCGCAGAAATACGCGGCGCGCAGTTCGGCGTCGGCGGTCAGCTTGACGGGTGATGCCACGGGCACGGCGGAACCGATGATAGCGCGGTCCGCGTCCGAATAGATCAGTTCGAGCTTCTCTGGCGCAAACAGCGATTCCACTAAAAATGTGGAGCGCAGTTCCTTTGTGCCCAGCGCCTGATAGCCGACATCGTTGGGTGAGTATCGAGTTTCCATAAAGGGTTGTTATCCTGTGTCGAATCGGTTTCGAAGTCCGCGGCAGCGGC
>JANYJN010000572.1 GCA_025358475.1 Candidatus Solibacter sp. | reverse complement strand
CGCCCTCGTCCCGCTTTTCGCCCTTACGAAGCAAGCCGACGGGGGCGTCGACTGCGGACCGGGGGGTCCGCCCCACCATGGCAGGCAAACGGCTTGCCGGTGGTGGTGGAGGCGGTTTCGCCTGCGAACCACAGTTCTTCTCAGCTTCCGACGGTCGCGGCCCGGATTGCAGAGTCGCGGCCCCAAACCTAGCCGCCACCGTGAGGGAGCTGTGTCTTTCATCTCAGAGCTTGCAGGCGCGCCGTCACGGCGTTCTTGAAGGCGGTGTCCTCAATGGACTCCAGATTGATGTTGACGTTCTCCAGGGCGCCGGCGCGGGCGGCCACCGCCAGGGCTTTTGCCACTGAAAGATCGCTAGTGAACCGGGCGGGAATCTGTAGGGCGTCGAGACGCTGCTGCATGGCGTGGACCCGCTCCACCACCTGAAGCGGCACTTCGGCCGCGCCGTGGAGCGCCTCCTCGATGAACCCCGCCCGCTCGGCTTTGGGCCGTTTGTAGGCGAGCATCACGGCGTTGAAGGCCGCGGCGTCGCGATCCACGGCCGCGGTGAAGAAGCTGCGGTCGTCTTCGAACGCGTCGCCCGGCAGCTTGGCGAGGCGCGTCACCATGGAACCGAGAGCGGCGGACATGGCCGCGGCGGCCGCGGCGGCGCTGCCTCCGCCGGGTGTGGCGGTAGGCGCAGCCAGCGCGTCGAGGAATTCGGGTAGCCCGCTGCGCGCGGAGAGCGCTTCGGCGATGCGGTTTTCCAGCACCAACTCGGGGCGGAAATTCTCGTAGCGCAGGAAGTATTCGGCGGAGAGTTCGATGGCCTTGCGGGGAATCAGGCCAACAATTTCGCTGCCGGCCACGGTGACTCCATAGCGCTCGGCTTCGCGGCACACCGCCTCGAAGACCACGTGCATGGGCGTTTGTTCGAAATCTGTGAGGTTGATGGACACCTGCGCCAGGTTGCGCGAGGCCAGCATCACGCCCATGGCTTTCACGTAGCGGAAACCGCCGCTAGAGAAGCGGATGGTCTTGGCGATGCGTTTGGCGATGGCGACGTCGGGCGTGTTGAGGTTGATGTTATAGGCGATCAGGAACTTGCGCGCGCCGATGACGGTGGCGCCGGCGGTGGGGTGGCAGATGGGGTCGCCGATATCCGGATGGCGCGCCGGAACGCTGCCCATTTCCTGTAGCAGGGCCTCGAACTGGCCGCGGCGTATGTTCTCCAGGTTGCTGCGTTCGGGGCGGCGCGCGGCGGCCTCGTATAGGTAGACCGGGACCTTCAGCTTGCTCCAGATTTCGGCGCCCAGGCGCTCGGCGAGTTGCACGCACTCTGCCAGGGTGACGCCTTCGATGGGGATGAAGGGGACCACGTCGGCCGCGCCAATGCGCGGGTGGGCGCCCTGCTGCCTGGTGAGATCGATCAGGGCGACGGCCCTTTCCACCGCGCGGAAGGCGGCGTCGGCCACGGCGGCGGGCGGACCGGCGAAGGTCAGGACGCTGCGGTTGTGATCGGCATCGGCCTCGCGGTCCAGCAGGACCACCTCCGGGACGCCGAGAACGGCCTGCACGATGGCGTCAATCTTGGCGGCATCGCGGCCTTCGGAAAAATTCGGAACACACTCTACCAGTTGGCGCGGCATTTACTCTCCTAATGTAGCAATCCGGTGGCGAACGCTTCCCGAGGGCGAAGGCGGCAACAAGCCGGAACCGTGTACTTGACGCGGAGGCGCGGAGGCACGGAGCAAGCCGCGGAGAACGGAAGCGAGAAAGTCAAAAACTGAGAGCACGGAGACAGCGGAGGAAAGACTCGTTGTCGCGGCGCTGTGATTAGCGAGGGGCGCTATTGGTTCTCTCACGGGAACCCCCGCTTGGCGCCGAAGGCCACCGTCCTCCGCTTCCTCCGCGCTCTTTCTGCCTATGGCTTTCTCTGCTGTCTTCTCCGCGCATTCCTCGGCGCCTCCGCGTCTCCGCGTCAAGGTCACTCCCTCGAGTTGCCTCATGCGCCGGGCCGCTGGATGCCGTGGGTTTCGGCGAAGCGGATGGCCTCTGGATAGCCGGCGTCGGCGTGGCGGACTACGCCCAGGCCGGGGTCGCAGGTGAGGACACGTTCCAGGCGGCGATCCATCTCCGCGGTGCCATCGGCCACCACCACCATGCCGGCGTGCTGCGAGTAGCCGATGCCGACGCCGCCGCCGTTATGTATGCTGACCCAACTGGCTCCGGCGGCGGTGTTCACCAGGGCGTTGAGCAGGGGCCAATCGGCGATGGCGTCAGAGCCGTCGCGCATGCCTTCGGTCTCGCGAAAGGGCGAGGCGACGGAGCCGGTGTCCAGGTGATCGCGGCCAATCACGATGGGCGCTTTCAATTCTCCGTTGCGCACCAGGCGGTTGATGGCCAGGCCGAATTCGGCGCGCTCGCCGTAGCCCAGCCAGCAGATGCGCGCGGGCAATCCCTGAAACTGGATGCGTTGGCGGGCCAGCGGGAGCCATCGCGCCAGCGTCTCATCGTGCGGGAAGAGTTCGGCGGCGAGTTGGTCGGTGCGGTAGATGTCGGCCGGATCGCCGGAGAGCGCCACCCAACGGAAGGGGCCGCGGCCTTCGCAGAACAGCGGGCGTATGTACTCGGGGACGAAGCCGGGGATGTCGAAGGCGCGCTCCACGCCGGCGTTTTTGGCTTGGGTGCGGAGGTTGTTGCCGTAATCGAACGTCACGGCGCCGGCCTCGCGGAGTTCCAGCATAGCCTCGACGTGCGCGCCCATGGCGGCCATACTCCGCGCTACGTACTCTACGGGATGGCGCGCGCGCAGCAGAAGGGCATCTGCAAGTGGCATGCCGTTGGGCACGTAGCCGTTGAGCGGATCGTGAGCGCTGGTCTGGTCTGTGATTACGTCGGGGACGATTCCGCGGCGCGCCATCTCCGGGAGCACGTCGGCGCAGTTGCCCACCAGGGCGACGGAGACAGCCTCCGGCCCGGCGAGAAGTTCGAGAGCTTCGTCGAGCGTGCGGGCCATGCGGTCGCAATAGCCGGAAGCGATGCGCCGCTGTATGCGCGCGGGGTCCACGTCGATGCCGAGGAAGCGCGCGCCATTCATGGTGGCGGCCAGTGGTTGCGCGCCGCCCATTCCGCCCATGCCGCCGGAGACCACCAGTTTGCCGGCCAGCGATCCGCCGAAGTGTTTCCTGGCGAGCGAGGCGAAGGTTTCAAAGGTGCCCTGCACGATGCCCTGGCTGCCGATGTAGATCCACGATCCGGCGGTCATCTGCCCGTACATGGTGAGGCCCATTTTTTCCAGGCGGTTGAATTCGTCCCAATTCGACCAGTGTCCAACCAGGTTGGAATTGGCCAGCAGGACGCGCGGCGATTCGGGATGGGTGCGGAAGATGCCCACCGGCCGGCCCGATTGCACTAGCAAAGTTTCATCGTTGGCAAGCGATTCCAGCGCGCGCACGATGGCGTGGAAACTCGGCCAGTCGCGCGCTGCGCGGCCAGTGCCGCCGTACACGATCAGCTCGTCTGGGTTCTCGGCCACCTCGGGATCCAGATTGTTGTGCAGCATGCGCAGGGCGGCTTCCTGGTGCCAACCCCGGCAGCGGAGGACGTTGCCTCGTGGGGCGCGGATGGGGCTCATTGCAACACTCCTACCGGGGCCGGCAGCGACTCCGGAATCGCCCATTCATCGAACGTGCCCTGGCGGATGGCGCGGGCGAGGTTCTCGATATCGATAGAGAGCGGGCGATCTTCGCCGAGTGGCGGAGCGATCTTGCGGACGGCATCGCGCACGCGGCGCAATTCGGGGCCGGGGTCGAACGCCTCGCGATAGCGCAGGGCTTCGGCAGAGGCCAGCAGCTCAATGGCGGCGATGTACTCGCCGTTCTCCACGATGGTGCGCAGTTTGAGGGCGGCGGTCATGCCCATGGAAACGTGATCCTCCTGGCCGCCGGAGGTGGGCACGTTATCGACGCTCGCGGGATGCGCCAGCACCTTGCATTCGTTGAGCAGGGCCACGGCGGCGACGTGGGCGATCATGAAGCCGCTGCCGACGCCGGGATGCGCGGCGAGGAAGGCGGGGAGCCCCTGGTTGAGGTCCGGATTGACCAGGCGATCGATGCGGCGTTCGGCGATGCCGGCGAGGGTGGTGAGAGCGATGGCGGCGGTATCGAAGGCCAGAGCGAGCGGCGCTCCGTGGAAGTTGCCGCCGGAGAGCACATCGCCCGCTTCGGCGAATACGAGCGGGTTATCGGTGGCCGATCCGGTTTCAATTTCGACGGTGTTGGTGGCGAAGCGGAGCGCGCCGCGAACCGCGCCGTGCACTTGCGGCATGCAGCGCAGGCTGTAGGCATCCTGCACGCGCGCCGGTGCGGTGCGGTGGGCAGAGGCGACATCGCTGCCTGTAAGCAGTGCGCGCAGGCGGGCGGCGACCGTGCCCTGTCCGGGATGCGGGCGCGCGGCGTGTATGCGCAGGTCGAAGGCGGCGGGCGTGCCGAGCAGGGCGGCGAGGGTCATGGCGCCCGCGACATCGGCGAGGCCGGCCAGGCGGGTGGCGCGCCAGAGGGCAAGCGCGCCGACGGCGGTGAGCGCCTGGGTCCCATTGAGGAGCGCGAGGCCTTCCTTGGCCTGTAGGCGGACGGGCTGAATGCCGGCGCGGTCGAGGGCGGTGCGGCCGGGCATGCGCTCGCCCAGATAGATGGCTTCGCCTTCGCCGATGACGCAGAGCGCGAGGTGGGCGAGCGGGGCGAGATCGCCGGAAGCGCCGACCGAGCCTTTCGAGGGGATGACGGGGTGTACGCCGCGATTCAGCATGTCCGTGAGGGTGTGGGCGACCAGGGGGCGCACGCCGCTATACCCCAGGGCCAGTGTGTTGGCGCGCAGGGCCACGATGACGCGCGTCTCGGGCTCGGAGAGCGGCACGCCGAGGCCGCAGGCGTGGCTGCGCACCAGGTTGAGTTGCAGGCGGGCCAGCTCGTCATCGGGGATGCGCACCTCGCAGAGTTTGCCGAAGCCGGTATTGATGCCGTAGACCGGGACGTGGTTCTCGGCGACGCGGCGCACCACGGCGCGCGAGTCTTCCATTTGGGCTACGGCGGCTTGAGGGATTTCAACGCGGACGGAGGCGTCGGCGATGACGGCGATTTGGTGCAAAGAGAGGGGCTGTCCGCTGAGTTGCAGCATTCTGTCGGATAATAACTCGCGACGGACGGATTTTGAAGAGGAAATCGTCGGTAGAATGAGGGTATGGCCATTGAATCGAGCGTATTGTTGGACGAAATCGGCAGAAAGCTGCTGGCGGCGCTACAGGAAGACGCACGCTTGAGTTACGCGGAGTTGGGGCGCCGGATCGGGCTCTCGCCGGCCGCGACGGCGGAGCGTTTGCGGCGCTTGGAAGAAGTGGGGATCGTCACCGGGTATCGGGTGGAAATCGACCGCGAGGCGCTCGGGCTGCCCGTAATGGCGATTGTGCGGTTGAGTTGCGATGGGGTGAAATACCGGCCCTTCCTCAAGGCGGTGCAGGCGATGGAGCGCGTGATGGAGTGCCATCATGTAGCGGGCGGCGACGCGTTCGTTTTGAAAGTGGTGGCGGAGAGCGTGGAGGAGTTGGGACGGGTGGTGGAGAAGTTACTGGATTTCGGCGTGCCGACGACGAGCATCGTCTTCTCATCGCCGGTAGAGCGGCGGGCGCTGCGGGTGCGGTAGGCCTGATACCGGGGCCCGCTACATTTCACGGCAACAATTTCGGCGTAACCGGCGTCAATGAGACATGCAGACTTATTGCGTCCTTGGCACGTGTGGCCGGCTGGCGGCACTGTGCGCTTGCTTCACAGCCTTGGTGTGGGGCGCCGACCCCGCATTAACCATATACAACCAGAACTTCGCCGTGGTTCGCGAGACCTTGCCGCTGGATTTGAAGGCGGGTAACAACACGGTGCGTTTCTCCGGCGCCACGGCGCACGTGGAGCCGGACTCGGTGATATTGCGCGACCCGGCGGGTAAGCGTGTCGTGCAGGTGGTGGAACAGAATTACCGCAACGATGCCGTGTCGCAGGAACGGCTGCTCAACCTGTACGAAGGCAAGACCATCGAGTTCGCGGTGCGGAATCCAGACGGGAGCACGAGTCTCGTCAGCGGCAAAATCGTACGCAGCGGGTATGTGCCGCATTTCGAGGCGATGAACCGGTACGGCGCGCAATATCAGGTCAACCAGATGGCGATGACAGCGCCGGCTGGAGGCACGGGACAACCGATTATCGAGGTGGGTGGTAAGTTGCAATTCTCTCTCCCCGGGCAACCGATTTTCCCCGCACTGGCTGACGATACCATTCTCAAGCCGGCGTTCGATTGGATTCTATTTTCGGGTCAAGCGGTCCGGTTCGACGCCGAGCTGAGTTATGTTTCCGGCGGCATGAGCTGGAGCAGCGATTACAACATCGTGGCGCCGGAGACGGGCGACACATTGGAGTTAGTGGGCTGGATAACGTTGGACAACCAGAGCGGCAAGCAGTTCGACCACGCGCGCATCAAGCTGATGGCGGGCGAGGTGAATAAGGTGCAGCCGCAGAATCAACCGAGGATGATGGCCATGGGGGGTGTAGTGGGTGGGATAATGTCACCACCCCAAGTGGAGGAGAAGACTTTCGAAGACTACCACCTCTACACGCTTCCGCTGCCGACCACGATTCACGACCGGGAGACGAAACAGGTGGAGTTTCTGCACGCTTCCGGAATACAGTCCAAACGGCTGTATGTCTACGATGGCGCGCGGTTCGACCGCAACTTTGGCGGCTATCAGGACGTGCGGCAGAACCAGCAGTACGGTACGCAATCCAACCCGCACGTCTGGGTGCTGCGCGAATTCGCCAATAGCGACGGAAACCATCTGGGAATACCCCTGCCCAAGGGGCGTGTGCGGTTCTATCGGCGGGATCGGGATGGGCAGATGGAGTTCACCGGGGAAAACGAGATCGACCACACGCCCAAGGACGAGACGGTGCGCGTGTACACGGGGAACGCGTTCGATATTACCGGCGAGCGGCGGCAGACGAAGTTTCAATCGCAGATGCAGCCGGGCGGCTGGCTGGACGAAGCGTTTGAGATCAAGCTGCGGAACCACAAGAAAGAGGCGGCGACGGTGCGGGTAGTGGAGCACCTTTACCGGTGGGCCACCTGGACAATCACGCAGGAATCGGCCACGCACCGACCGGTGGATAGTAAGACGATCGAATATGAAGTTACGCTGCGGCCGGACGAGGAGAAGACGCTGACTTACACCGCTCACTACACGTGGTGAGGGAGGGCGGCAGTCCGAGCTTGGCACGGATGGACAAGGCGGCCCAGAAAGTGCCCGGACAACCAGCGTTCTAGGCGGGTTAGCAACCCAATGCCACTCGTTTTTCTCCGGCGGTTGGGTACCTGCATAAATGGTGGGGCGGACCCCCTGGTCCGCGGCCGACGCCCCCGTCGGCCTGCTCGCACCTTGCATGATGCTGACGCCATTGTTACGGCTGCGGGACGAGGGCGTCCGTCCCCAGAGGGGCCCCAGGACCGGGGGGGCCGCCCCACCAATTCCGCAGCATTCCCGATAGTGAGAAAGACGAGTGGCATTGAGTTAGCAGCCCGCCGCAGGCTGCCAGCCCTGGAAAGGGGTGTAAGAACGGACCGCCGCGTTGGTTCTTCCGCCCCGTCCCGGGGCTGAGGCGGGCTGGACCGTCCTTGTCCCAGCGCTGGCGCACTGGGCTACTATCTTGCGCACTGCGGCTGGACCGCACGAAAATCAACGCCAGGACTTATGCCACTTCCTGGCTGGCTTTGGCGGCGGTCGGCGCGGCCGCGGGGGCGTAGCGCGGTCCGGCGTGGAAATCGCTGTGGCGGGCTTCGCCGTCGGCGCCATGCCACTGCGTGAAGGACTCCCGGAACAGGCGGTAGACGGAGGCCCGATTCTGCCCGATCAGCTTCAGCCACTGCCACACGCCCTTCGGCGGAAAGTAAATCCCGCGGAAGAAGATGCGCGCCACGAAATGGCTGATCTTGTAAGGCACCGGTTCATCGGCGATGGAATCGAGCGCCCGCTTGGTGGCGGCCGGACTGTATGCGTTAGTCCACGCGTAGCTGACTTCGTCCTGCACCTCGGCAACCGACATCTTCAAGGGAGTGTGGGCCATGCGGAACGGCGCGAATTCCAGCCAGTGCTTGGGACGCGTGAGGCGGCCTTCCCTGGCCAGGCGATCATAGAGCGGCGTGGCGGGGAAGGGGGTGATCTGTCCGAAGACGGGCAGGACGGGCGGCCATTCGCGAATCGCGGACAGCGTACGTTCGCCTACTCCGGTTGTGTCGTTATCCAGTCCGAAAATGAACGATGTGATGCAGTAGACGTTGCGCTTGGCCAACTTCTGAAGCACGGCGGCGTATTCGGACGGTTTGTTGAAGCTCTTATTGACGCTGGCCAGGTTGGCGGGGTCCAGCGACTCCATGCCGATGAAGATCCACTTACCGCCGGATTCGGCGATCAGATCCATCAGTTCCTCATCGCGCAGCAGGTTGGCGCTGATCTGTCCCACCCAGGAGGTCTGCGCACCGGCGGCGATGATGTCGCGCAGCAGCGATTTGGTGCGTTTGACGTTGATGGCGAAATTGTCGTCCACGAAGAAGACGGCGATCTTGCCCTTGGATGTGCGGGCGCGCTCCTTGAGCAGAAGCATTTCATCGACGATGCTCTGGTTGGTGCGGAAACGGATGGAATCGCCAAAGAACCCCGTGACCGTGCAGAACTCGCAGCCGTAGGGACAGCCGCGTCCGCTCTCGATGGGGATGATGTGAAAGGTCTCCCAGGCTTGGCCGTAGTGCTGCATGACGCGGCGGAGAAAGTTGGGGATGCGGTTGAACTGAGCGATATCGAGCCTGTCCCACGGAATCAGCGGATAGTCCTGGAGCGTGGGTTTTTTCTCTTGGCCGAAATCGTCCACGGGAGTATAGGTTTCCTTGAGTTCTCCGCGGGCGGCGTCGGCGACGATGCGCGGCCAGGTTTCATCGGCTTCCCCCAGCGCAATGGCATCGGCGTGGCGCGGCCCGCCGTCGCGGCCGAGGGCTTCGTCGGGGCATTCGGTAACATGCGGCCCGCCCATCACGACGGGCACGCCGGCGGCGCGCAACGCATCGGCCACGCGGTAGGCTTTGGCGACCATACGGGTCATGGCGCCAATTCCCACCAGCCCGACTTTTTGATCGAGCGCGTATTGCACCAGCTCGGGATCGGTCATCGGGTGCGTATTGCCATCGATGAGGAGGACTTCATTGCCGGCTGGTGTCAGCGATTGCAGCAGGAACATCCAAAGGTGGGGCATGAAGTTTTGCGTCACGCCGTTATCGGGGTTGTATAGCAGAATTTTCAAAGGTCGATACCTGTTCCTCTCCCCGGCAAGTTGCACCAATGGGATGCGGCGAGTGCGGCCGTATCGGGCGGGCAGGTTGTCGGATAAAACGATTCTAGCACCCGGCGGCGCCGGTATTTCGCGATGCCCGTCGTCTACAGCGGGATGGTCAGCGTAAACAGGCCGCCATACTGCACGCCTCCGCTCTTCTGCTGGCCGATGTTGCCCTGCACTCCAAGGGTGGCGTTCTTGGTCTGGTAAGACGCGCCCAAGGTGCCGCTCAGCGCCTTGTCCTGGTACATCGCGCCCACACCGATGTTGAATTTGCCGTTTTGGAGCATGCCGTTGTAGTCCAGCTTCAAGCCGAGGTTGACCTGCTGCACCTGGGGCTTGCCGTCGGCGGTGACGGTCATGCTGAAGGCTCCCGACTTGACCACGGCCGCGCCTTCGACCTTCTGTACTTCGGCGCCTTGGGCCAGAACGCCCAGCTTGAGATCGATGGTGACCTTCTGCCATTCCAGGCTTGAGGCGATGCGGGCGCCGAAGATGCGGGCGTCCGGCTGAAAGTCCCACAGGCCGGCTTTGATCTTCAGCGTGCCGACTTGCAAGACCTCAAAATCCGTACCCTTTATGGGGCTGATGGCCGTGTTCACCAGCGACCCGCCGGTCTTGGTGATGTAGAGGATGCTGGCGGTTCCCACGGCTAGCGCCGCGCCCACGACGTACAGGATGTTCTTGTTCTTATCGACCCAGACGCCGAGCGACGTCGACCCGGCGGCGATTTTGAACGCCTCGATGCTGGCTAGCAGCTTCTTGTATTCGGGCGTCTTCTTAACCTGATCGAGGAGGTTGGCGGAGGCTGCGTCACTGACGCCCGTCCCGATTGCCGCCAGCAGTTTCTGACCGTCGGCGGTCGATAGGGTTGCGCCACTGGAACCGGCGTGGCTATTGGCGAAGTCGAGCAGCGTCTTCTTGATGGCCGCCTGCACCGGTGGGCTTTGCAGCGCCTGCACAACCTGGCCGGGCAACTGCGGGATCTCGGTATCCACCAGGTCGAACGCCAGAACGATGACCTGGTTCGCTACCTCGATGGGATCGGGTTTTTCGTCTGCCATGTGTGTTCCCCTCTGTCTGAATAAGTCGCGGTCTGCCAGTACAGTGTATCGCCGGGGTGTGTGACGCACAAGGAGAGATTAGGCCAATCGAGAGAATCCTAGCGTTGCTTCACTTCTGTGTCGTGCACCCCTTGGGGGTTTGGTGCGAAGGACGGGGGCGAAGAGCGTCCGAGTTGCGCTCGGGTTGGCAGGCTGAAGCCTGCCAATTCCAAGCACCAGGCGAAGCCTTATGCCACTGTGGAGTATGAACGCGCTGGTACTTTCCGCGGGTGGACTTTGGGCGGCTTGGGAAGTTGGCGCCTGGAGTGTATTGCGCGAGCGCTTCCGTCCGGATCTGATTGTGGGCGCCTCGGCGGGAGGGTGGAACGGGTGGGCCATTGCCGGAGGATGCACTCCGGAGGACCTGGCGCGGCTGTGGCTGGACCCTTCGACGGGCGAGGTGATGCGCTTCGGACTGCACGCCACGGGCTTCCTGCAGGGCGAGCCGCTGCACGCCAAGGCGCGCGAGTTGTTTGAGCGGTTTTCGCCGCGTGTGCCCTTCGCGCTGACCACGGTGGAGCTTCCCTGGCTGAAGAGCCACATCGTGCGGGACCGCGACATCACGTGGCAACACCTGGCGGCGTGCTGCGCCGTCCCGCTGGCTTTCCCGCCGGTGGAAATCGGGGGGCGGTTGTACGTGGACGGGGGAGTGCGCGCCGCGCTGCCGCTTTGGGCGGCAGAGGAACTGGGCGCTCGGCGGGCGCTGGCGCTCAATGTGCTAAATACGCCCGGCTTCCGATTGCTGCATCATGTGATGCGCGGCAGAAGGGCGGGGAACTCGCTCGAAGTGGTCCGCATCGAGCCTTCGCGGCGGCTGGGACGGTTGCGCGACGCGGTGCGCTGGAACGCCGCGAACATCGAGCGTTGGATCGCGCAGGGCGAGCAAGACGCGAAATGCATCGCAAGTTCGATTACAATGTAGGGCTATGCCGAATTATCGAGTCTTCCGGATGAAGGATTCGCCGCGGCAGCAGTTCCGTTGGGCGCCTCACGTTACCGGATCTGCCAACGCCAAGCCGAAGGACTTCGAACCTTCGGGCGAAGTGGAGGCGCTGCACGAGTATGACGCGTGGCGCATTCTGCGCGAAGCCGGCACGCCGTTGGGCGTCGGCGATCTGTTGGAATCCGGGGATGGCCAGTTGCGCATCTGCAAGTACGTGGGATTCGAACCGGCGGAGTGGGTGCTTCCCGAACCCAAGTTATACATCCCGGTCGAGGCCGAGTCCGCCAGCCCGTCCGTCAGCAGCTAGGAGGCCCAAATGACGCGCGACATCCGTCTGGGCGACGATATCGACGATTTCTGCGTACGCTGCAAGCGCGTGATGAACCACAACGTGGTTTCGGTGCTGAACGGGCAGGCGGCGAAGGTTCGCTGCCGCACCTGCCACGGCGATCACGATTTCCGCCACGAGCAGGCGCCGCCGCCCAAGGTGGATGCGCGCAAGGCGGCGCTGTTCGCCGAAGTGTTGAAAAAAGTGGCTCCCGACGCCACGCCGGTTACCGGCGAGGCCGAAATGGAGATCATCCCGGAACTGGATGTCGAATCGGATGTCGATAACGATGGGGAGGCGGGCGCCGAAGTGGACGCCGAAGTGGACGCCGAAGACGAAGCCGCCGAACCCATCGAGGTAGTGAAGCCGGAGCCCAAGGCGAAAAAAGTCCGCGGCCGTCCCAAAAAGTAGCCCCGCATGATCACCAGACGCACGTTACTCGCCGGCTTTCCGGCCGCGCTAGGCGCCGCACGCACGGTGGCGCCGCCGGCTCCTTACGGAGCCATCCCCAGCCCGCGGCAAATGGCCTGGCACGAACTGGAATTTACCGCCTTCCTGCACTTCACGGTGAACACGTTTACCGATAAGGAATGGGGCTATGGAGACGAAGATCCCAACCTGTTCAATCCCCGGCAGTTCGATGCCGACGCCATCGTGGGCGCGCTGGCGGACGCGGGAATGCGCGGCGTGATTCTCACCTGCAAGCATCACGATGGCTTTTGCCTGTGGCCCACGAAGACCACGGACCACTCCGTAGCGCAGAGCGCGTGGCGCGGTGGGAAGGGCGACGTGGTGCGCGATATCTCGCAAGCCGCGGCGCGCCGCAAGATGAAGTTTGGCGTCTATCTTTCGCCGTGGGACCGCAATAATGCGCAGTACGGTACGCCCGAGTACCTCAAGATTTATCGCGCGCAACTCAGCGAACTGCTCACCGGATACGGGCCCATCTTTGAGGTGTGGCACGATGGCGCCAACGGCGGCGACGGTTTCTATGGCGGGGCGCGGGAGAAACGCACGATCGATAAGAACACTTACTACGATTGGCCGCGCACGTGGGAAATGATCCGCGCCATGCAGCCCGAGGCGGTGGTGTTCAGCGACGTGGGTCCCGATGTGCGCTGGGTGGGCAACGAACGCGGCATGGCGGGCGACCCGTGCTGGGCCACTTTTGACCCCGTGGGCGAGGATGGCGGAGCGGCGTCGCCGGGCAACGTGCGCACGAAAGAATCCAACAGCGGGCAGCGCCATGCATCGAAATGGCTGCCCGCCGAATGCGACGTGTCGATACGTCCGGGCTGGTTCTGGCACGAGGCGGAAGACGCGCGCGTGAAGACTCCGGCGCAGCTTACCAGCCTCTACTATCAATCGGTAGGCCGCGGCGCAACGCTGCTGCTGAACGTGCCGCCCAACCGCGATGGCCTGCTGGCGGCGGAGGATATCGCGTCGCTCCAGGGTTTCGGCGCATATCTGCGGGGAACCTTTACGCAGAACCTGGCGGCGCGGGCGAGAGCCGATGCCACGCACGTGCGCGGCAATGACAAGCAATTCGGCCCCGCGCAGTTGCTGGACGGCCGCCCCGATACGTATTGGGCGACGGACGACAAAGTGACCAGCGCCGACGTGACGCTGGATCTGGGACGGCCGGTGAAACTCCAGGTGATTCGCTTGAAAGAGGCCATCCGCTTCGGGCAACGGGTAGACGCGTTCACGTTGGAGCGCTGGCAATCCGGGTATTGGGAGCCGCTGGTGTCGGCCACCGGCATCGGGCCGCGACGTTTGATTCATCTGGCCGCACCCATCATCGCGACGCAATTGCGGCTGCGCATCACGCAGGCATCGGCCAGCCCCGCGCTCAGCGAGTTCGCCGTGTTCGCGGAAGCCGCCCCGGGTTAATTGCCTTGCCCCTTGTTTTCCTTTACTGGTTCTTCGCGGGCCCCGCGCTGCTGCTGGCGGCGCTCTCACTGCGCGGCGAGCGCAAACGCGCGGACTACGTGGCGCGGCGGCTTGCCGAGCGTCCGAAGGGTCTGCCGCCGGTCACGGTGATTGTGCCGGTGAAGGGGTACGACGAAGGCTTGCGCGAAAACCTGGCTGCGCTGGCCGCGCTGGATTATCCCGACTACGAGTTGATTATCACGGCGCACTCGGCCGGCGATATCCCGAGCGGCGTGCTGCCCGCGCGCGTTCGGGTGGTGCTGGCGCACGGCACGGCCGCCGGCTGCTCGGAGAAGATTCAGAACCTGACGGCCGCGGTACGCGCGGCGCGCAAACGGACGGAAGTGCTGGCGTTCGCCGATTCCGACGGCCGGGTGACCAGCGGCTGGCTGCGCGCACTGGTGGCGCCGCTGGCCGAACCCGGCGTGGGCGCGTCCACCGGCTATCGCTGGTTCCTACCCGATCCGCCCGATTTCTGGTCGCTGATGCGCGGGGTTTGGGACGCGGTGGCGGCGGGAACGCTGGGCGCGGGCAACAACCGTTTCGCGTGGGGCGGCGCCATGGCGATCCGCAAGGAAGTGTTCTTCGAAGCGCGCGTTCCCGAGTTCTGGCAGGGTGCGTTGAGCGACGATTACGCGCTAACCGCAGCGGTACATGCCGCCGGATTGAGCATCGCCTACGCCCCCGGAGCGCTCACGCCGTGCCTGGAGCACACCACCGGCGGCCGTTTCTTGAGGTGGACTCGCCGCCAGATGGCGATCACGCGGCTCTACGCACCGCGGCTCTGGTGGCCCGGCCTGATCGCGCACCTCTTCTATTGCGGAGGAATGGCGGCGTCCATCATTGCGTCGGTGCGTGGAAACCGTCTGGCGGAGTGGGCGCTGATCGCGCAGCTTTCACCCGGGATGCTGAAGGGCCTGAATCGCACGGCGCTGGCCAAGGCTTCGCTGCCCGGGTACGAGGCGTGGTTCAAGCGGCACGCCTGGGTACACGCCATCTGGGTCCCGCTGTCCACGTGGGTGTGGCTGATCGCGCTGGTGTCGTCAAGCTTTGCGCGGAGCATCGAATGGCGCGGGCGGCGTTATGCGCTGAAGCGAGGGGCGAGGGGCTAGGGATTTGGCAGGCGAAAGCGCCTGCCCCACCAGGCTGTGACTCTGGAAAGGACTTCTGGTGGGTGCAAGGTGATGGATTGTCACAGAGGATGCGCTTACTGTCGGAAAGGAATTGCAGATGAACATACGGAGAGTAGGGGCACTGGCGCTCTTTCTGGCGGGCGCGGCGGTGGCCGCGATTTGCGGAGACCACGGGACACGGGAGAGCCTGATCGTTTCGACCCCGTGGCTGGCCGATCACATCAAGGATGCCAACCTCGTAATGCTGGCGGTGGGAGAGAAGGCCGACTACGACGCCGAGCACATCGCGGGGTCCCAGTTCATCGAATACGGTTCAGTGGGCGTGAAGGGAGAGACCGGACTTGCGCTGGAACTGCCGCCGATGGACAAGCTGGCCGAAGTGTTTTCGAAGCTCGGTGTGAGCAACGATTCGCGGTTGGTGGTCTACCGGCTTAAGGACTCGCTGACGCCGGCGGCGCGCATCGTCATGACGCTGGACGCGATGGGGCTCGGCAAGAATGCGGCCCTGCTGGACGGCAGTCTGGCGACGTGGAAGGAAGAAGGGCGGGCGACCTCCAAAGATGCGCCCGTGGTCCAGCCGGGGAAACTGACGCCGTGCCCGCAGAGCGATGTGATCGCGGATCTGAACTTTGTGAAGGCCAACTTACATCAGGCCGGAGTGCGCATTCTGGACGCGCGCGATCCCAAGGTCTACAGCGGCGAAACTACGCGCGCCGGGATGCCGCGGGGCCACATTCAGGGCGCGGGTAACGTGCATTACGATTCGCTGCTGGACGAGAAGACGGGCAAGCTGAAGGCGGTGGCGGAACTTCAGGCGAAATTCCGCGATGCGGGGGTGAAGCCGGGGGATCGAGTGGTGACTTACTGCTTCATCGGCCAGCAGGCGAGCGCGCTGTACCTGGTTTCGCGATACCTGGGCTACGACACGCGGCTCTATGACGCCTCGTGGGATGAGTGGAGCAAGCATCCGGAACTGCCGACGGAAACTACGGCGAGCGAGAAGAAGTAATGGCGCTGGAGCGTGGCGCGGATGCACACGGTGGGGCGTCTCCCGAAAATAGAGGCCGCACGCGTCAAGAGCAACTTATGCCACTCTAAAGTGTATGAGGAGAGTTGCTTTGGCGTTGCTGGCGGCGGCGCTGCGGGCGCAGGAAGTTTCGCCGTGCAACAACACGCCCGCCTATTCCACTTGCGAACTGGTCTTTGAGTTGAGCGAGCCGGCGGCGGGGAAGAATCCCGAACCTTATAAGACGGTCGATTTAAAGGCGGAATTCCGTTCGCCGCGGCACCGGACCCTGGCGATGCCGGCGTACTGGGACGGCGGGCGGCGGATGGTGGTGCGTTTCGCGCCGACCGAAGCGGGCGAGTGGGCTTACCGGGTTACCAGCAACGTCGCAGAGTTCGACGGCAAGACCGGGAATTTCACGGCGGCGGCGTCGCCATCGCCGGGGTTCATCCATGCGGAGAACGTGCACCACTGGGTGTACGCGGAGCGCGATGCGCGCGGGCTATATCAGGCGCACCTCTGGATGGGCGCCACCGAGATGCGGTTCGCGGTGGAGGATGACGCCAGCTTTCGCGCGGTGGCCGACGCGCGCGCTTTGCAGAAGTTCAACCACTTGCGCGGATTCATCGGGGGCGAGGGCGCCGATAGCATATTCCAAGGGCCGGACGCGCCGAATTTGGAACAGGTCCGGCGCCTGGATGAACGCATACGCTACCTGAACGCCAAGGGCATCACGGCCGATCTGATACTGGCGGCGGACGGCGCCGCGTTCAGCAAGGCCTTTCCATCGTGGGAGCAGCGGCGACGCTTCCTGCGCTACCTGGTGGGCCGTTATGGGGCCATGCATGTGACGTGGCAGGGCGTACGGTACTTCGAAGATTCCGCGGACACGCGCTCTCTGCTGAAAGAGGCGGGCAAGGTACTGAAGGAACTGGACGGCTATCAGCATCCGCGCACAACGGGGGCGCGCGTGACCTCGGCGCCGCTGCTGGACGATGGATGGATGGACTTCGCCACCTACGGCAACACCGACGACCAGACGGGCGCCATCGAGCACCAGCTTTACGGCGTGCCGTTCGTCAATCTGGATAGCGGGCGCGAGGACAGCGGTGCGGGGAAAAGCGCCGCTGGAGACGTGGACACGGCGGCCTTCCGCAAGCGGCTGTGGAATGCCACCATGAACGGCCAATCGGTGACCTACGCCAACACCGGCACGGGCGCACCGTATGCCAACTCGCCCGGGGCGAAGCAAATGACCGTGTGGTTCGACTTCTTTTTCAACGATACGCGCTACTGGGAACTGGAGCCGTACTACGATGTGGACGGCGGACGCGCGCTGGCGCTGGAGGACACGGAGTACGTGGTCTATATGGAGAAGCCGGGGCCGCTGGAACTGGTGGTGGAGAAGCACGGGTACGACGTCTACTGGGTCAACCCGATTGACGGCCAGTTCACCAAGGGGAAATTTAAGGGCGACCATTTTACGGGTTCGCCGCCCGATGCGTCGCACGATTGGGTGCTGCACGTAGTGCGCGAGGGGCGCGTGGAAGACATGAATAAATCGTACAAGTTCGAATCGCGCGACATAGTGCTGCAAGAGGTGGAGTCGAACAGTCCCAAGGTGCCGTTCACCATCGAGCAGCCGGTGGCGGATATGAGCGTTCGGGTGCCGCCGCCGTTTGCCGCCAAAATCACCAAGGAAACGCGCGCCACGCGCACCATGCTGTGGTTGTGGACGGGGGAGGTTTCGGCGGATGGACAGGGATATCGCGTGCTGGCCACGGGGCAGAAGGGCGCGATGCGGCCGCTGGGCGGCATCGCCAAAAATTTCCCCGCGGTGATGCACCTGCGCGTGTATGGAATGAACGCCAACGGGAAGGTGTACGCGTTGGACCGGGCGTTCGGACTTAATCAGTGATGCCGCTGATTTTGGCGGTGGATACCACCAGCGAGTACGGCAGCCTGGCCCTGATGCGCGATGGCGAACTGCTGGAGGAAGCGCTGCTGCACGCGCCCGGCAGTTTCAGTCCGGTGCTCTACGAGGAGTTGCAGCGCCTGCTGGAGCGGCACGGCGTGAAACTGGCGGAGGTCGGGTGCTTCGCAGCGGCGTCGGGGCCGGGCACGTTCACTGGGGTGCGGGTGGCGCTAGGGTGCGTGAAGGGGTTGGCGGAGGCGATGGGACGTCCGGCGGTGGCGGTGTCGAATCTGGAGGCGGTGGCGCGATACGGCACGGCGCGGCTGCGCGGCGTGGCGCTGGATGCGCGCCGCGGCGAAGTCTATGGCGCGGTGTACGACGATGCAGGCAAGTTGGTCACGCCGGAAGTGGTGGCGAAGCTTGCGCCGTGGTTGGAAGGGCTGCCCGCCGGGGTGGAAGAGTTTCTGTCGAACGATCTCGCGCTGGTGTTAGAAGGGACGCGATTTGCGGGCGCGCGCACTGTGACAGCGCCGCGCGCGCTGGCGAGTGTGATCGCGCGAATCGCGGGCGAGCGCCTGGCGCGCGGCGAGGCGAGCGACGCGGCGGCACTGGACGCAAACTACGTGCGGCGCACGGATGCGGAGCTGGCGCTAAAGGTGTAGGGGGAGGAGTGTGGGGATGACAATGAAGCTGTCAAAGGGCTGCTTTCCATTCATTCTGGAGAGATCTTCCTGGAAGACTTCATGAGACCGCTGGGGATCTTGCGGGCTTCTCCAGTGCGAGCCTGAGCGCGATCTATCCCGCCTTCCGTTCGCGTTCCAGAGCCTGATGGAGCAATCCCTTGAGAAAGGTCTGGTACGGCAACCCGCGCTTCTCCGCAATCTGCTGCGCCGTTTCAATATCGGCGATTGGCAGGCGGATCGTCGTGGATCTGGTAGCCCCGCGGATCACGGGCAAACGCTTGATCTTCCCTTCCCTCTTCGCCTTCAGAAACAGCGCCGTAACGACCTCTGGATGCGCGTCCCACCACTCGGCTTCGTCTCTTTCCGATTTGAAGTTCGGAATCCTAGTCTTGACTGGCATCGTTCCTCTTTCCGGTAGTGATTCCGTGCCGTGCGATGTGCGCCACGTTCGCCGCGTCCCAATCGAACTCCATTCGCGCCTACAGTGTACATACGATTCGCGGCGGGGCGCAAACCTCGCCGGGGGGAACCGTGCTGAGCGCTTCGACGGCTTGGCGCAGAATGAAACGCCGGACAGAACCGGCCGTTCCCACACGCGTTCGCTACCATGTGTAGATGCGGGAACTGTTGCACTCCGTCGCGCTGCGTGCCGCGCGATATCTTGAAGACATCCAGGAACGCCGGGTTAGCCCGACCGCCGAGGCGGTCCGAGACGTGGAGAAATTTCACGAGCCGTTGCCGGAAGGGCGGATGGCGGCGGCGGACGTCATCCGCATGCTGGACGAAGTGGGCTCGCCGGCCACGATGGGCGTCGCCGGGCGGCGGTTTTTCGGATTCGTGATGGGCGGGTCGCTGCCCGCCGCGTTGGGGGCGAACTGGCTGGCCTCCGCGTGGGATCAAAATGCGGGTCTGTTCGCGGCCGCGCCGATTTCCGCCACGCTAGAAGAAGTCTCGCTGCGCTGGCTGCTGGATGCGCTGGCCCTGCCGGCCGGATGCGGCGGCGCGTTCGTCACCGGCGCGACGGTGGCCAATTTCACGGCGTTGGCGGCGGCGCGCCGCGCGGTGCTGGGGCGCGTGGGCTGGGACGTGGAAGCCCAAGGACTCTTTGGCGCGCCGGCTATCCAAGTGGTGGTCAGCGAGGAAGCGCATCCCTCGGTCATCAAGTCGCTGGGCATGCTCGGGATGGGACGGGAACGCGTGGTACGCGTGCCGGTGGACGGGCAGGGGCGAATGCTGGCCGGCGCGCTTCCGGAGTTGAATGGCCCGAGCATCGTGTGCGTGCAGGTTGGCAACGTGAATACGGGATCGTGCGATCCGGTAGCGGAGATCTGCGGGCGAGCGCACGAGGGGGGCGCGTGGGTACACGTGGACGGAGCGTTCGGATTGTGGGCCGCCGCCAGTCCGCGGCATGCGCATCTGGTGGCGGGAGTCGCCGGCGCGGACTCGTGGGCTACCGACGCGCACAAGTGGCTCAACGTGCCTTATGACAGCGGCCTGGCGTTTGTGCGAGATGCGGACCACCTGCGCGGTGCGATGAGCCTGACGGCCGCCTATCTGCCGCAGGGCGAGCACCGCGAACCCTCGCAATATGTCCCTGAACTTTCGCGGCGGGCGCGTGGCGTGGATACCTGGGCGGCGCTGAAATCGCTGGGGCGCAGTGGACTGAGCGAGTTGATCGACCGCAATTGCCGCTGCGCCAGGCGGTTCGCCGACGGCCTCGCGGGGGCGGGTTTTGAGATTCTGAACGACGTGGTGTTGAACCAGGTGCTAGTGTCCTTCGGCAGTCCGGAAGCGACCGGGTGCGTGATCGCGGGCATACAGGAGGATGGCACCTGCTGGTGCGGCCCCACGCTGTGGCAGGGACGCGTGGCGATGCGGATCAGCGTCTCCTGCTGGGCGACGACGGAGGCGGATGTGGACCGGAGTCTGGAAGCCATGCTGCGGATCGCGCGGGGGGCCGCGGCACAGGCGAGGTAGAGAGTGCCTACTGCGTCACTTTAACGACGAAGTAAGTGAACTGTTTCCCGGCGTCGAGTTTGACTTGGTGGGCGACTTTCGCTGGGATAGTCACCACGTCGCCCGCGGCGAGCTTCTTCTCCGTGCCTCCCTTGATGGAAGCAGCGCGCATTTCGTTGGGGGCGGTGGTCTTGCCATTCACCAAATCACCGCCCACCACCAGGGTGGCTTCGCCGCTCTGGACGATGAAGACATCGGCCTGCGTAGCGTGATATTCGGCTTCGCCCGGGCCTTCACGGTGGGCCGCCATGAAGCTGTAGTTGCCATAGTTGGCGACGGTCTGGAAGGCGGCCTTTTGGTCGTTCATCTTGGGCGCCAGGGTTTTGCTGAAGCCTTTCAATTCCGCGGACTTCCAGAGGAAAAAGCCGGGGAGATCGCCCGCGGGTAGGGCGAGGCCGGCCAGAAGCAGGGCAAGCGCAAGGGGTTTCATGCAGTCACAGTAACACGAAGTTGCGCGCGCGTCGAGACGGAAAGTGAGGGCCGCGCGCCGCCAGGAAGACGTCCGCAGATTCGCTTGGTTTCAGCCTATTCGAAGAAGAGGGGCAGTTGCTGGTCGAATTCCATGGCGCGAGTTTGCTCCAACTGGCGAGCTTCTTCCGTGCGTCCCCAGCCATCCAGAATCCAGACCAGTTCGCGGCTGGCCTCCTCCACAACCGGGCGATCGTGGTTCTCTTCGGCCATGGCCCGCCATTGGTTCATGATCTCGAAGCATTCGGCGAGGCGGAACCGGTCATGCGCCACGCGGCGGGCCTGGCGCGCCAGCCGGCAGGCCTCGGTCCAATCCTCCACGGCATCGAAGGCGCGTGCCAGTTGGCGCAGGGCGTCCGCGGATGGCTCGCCGGGTTCGCTCGAAATCAGCGTGGAACAGCGGCCGCCAAAGATCAGGTCGGCGGGGGCGGCGCCTTGGAGCAGCACCAGAAAGCGCCGGGCGGAACAGAAAATGCGCAGGTGCTCCAGATTGGCGGTGAGTTCGGCTTCGAGATGCAGGCCCACCTGCCAGGCCAGATCGCCGGCCATGTCGGCCAGCGTGCCGGTGGCGCAATCGAGGCGGAGCACGGCGTCGAAATCGCCGCGAAAGGCGGCGGCGAATTCGCGGGCCAGCGCGAAACTTTGCACGGTCTCCGTGCCGGGACGGTCGGCCAGCGCGATGCCGAGCACTTCCAGGTCGGCGGAGAATTCGGCAGAGGGCGGTTCGCCCGGTTCGGAGCCGCGGACCCAGCGCTTCACGTCGCGCAGGCGGGCGGCGTCGAACAGGGGGGTGAGCACGCGCGGGGGGATGCAATCGTCGCATTTGAGGAAGGCGATGCGCACGCCTTCGGCCACCGGTTCCTTCACCAGCGCGTCCTCCCACTGGGCGCGGGGCCAGCGCGAAGGCATCGAATTCCGCGAGAACAGCACAAGCACGATATCGGCCATGCGGGCTTCGCGCGCCTTTTCGGCGAGGTTCGCGCCCTCCGCCATTTGCCCTTCATCGAGGAAGACGCGCAGGTCGGCGGCGCGTTCCAGCAGCGCGGCCAGGCGCTCCGCGATGGCGCGGTCGGCCGCTGCGTAGCAGGGGAAGATGGTCGGCGCGGTCAGAGTTTGCACGCCAGTGTCAGGCCGTCGCCCAGTGGCACGAGGCTCAGCGAAACGCGCCCATCGACGTGCAGTTTGCAGTTGAAAGCGCGAATGGCTTCCGTGTCGGAATCAGTTTGGCTCGCGTCGATCACGGCGCCTTTCCACAACACGTTGTCGATCACGATGAGGCCGCCAGGGCGCAGCAGCAACAGGGCGCGTTCGTAATAGTTCGGATAGTTCGATTTATCGGCATCGATGAAGGCGAAGTCAAAGCTGCCGCTGTTGCCTTCGGCGATCAGCGCATCGAGCGTGGCGAGGGCGGGGCCAAGGCGCAGTTCGATTTTGTCTTCCACGCCGGCGGTGCGCCAGAGCTGCCGCGCCCGCGTGGTGTACTCTTGGCTTTGGTCGCAGGCGATGATTTTGCCGCCTTCGGGCAGCGCCAGCGCCACCCAGGTGGAACTGTAGCCCAGGAACACGCCCACCTCAAGCGTTTTCTTCGCGCCCGCCAGGCGCGCCAGCAGATGCAGAAGCTGGCCCTGCTCGGGCGCGATCTGCATCGACGCTTGCGGATGCACATCGGTGGCTTCGCGTTGCCGGCGGAGCACTTCGGGTTCGCGCAAGGTTACCTGGCGGATGTAGTCCGCCAGCTCGTCGGTGATCGGAGTAGGGGTACGTGACATGGCAAAGAGTCAATTCTACCCCGCCAGGAACATGGCGAGAGCGGCGGCAGTCATCACCGCGGCGGCCAGCCAGCCCAGCCATTTAAGCAGCGGCGGATTCACCAGGTCGCCCATCACGGAGCGGTCGGTGGTCAGCAGCACCACCAGCACGATCAGTGGCGGCGCGAGCACTCCGTTGGCCACAGCCGACCAGAAAAGCATTTTCACCGCGTCCAGGCCCACATAGTCCAACGCCACGCCCAGCACCATGGCGACGGCCAGCACGCCGTAGAATTTCGGCGCGAGCTTGGGTTTCCGGTCGAGCGACGCACCCCAGGACATCGCCTCCGAAATCGCATAAGCGCTCGAGCCCGCCAGCACCGGTACGCCGAGCATCCCGGTGCCGATCAGCCCCAGCGTGAACAGCCAGTAGGCGCCCTTCCCAGCGAGCGGCTTCAATGCTTCCGCCGCCTGGCTCGCGGTGGCGATTTGCGTGATGCCGTGGGTGTGCAGCGTGGCGGCGGTGGTGAGGATGATGAAGTACATCACGAAGTTGGAAAAGAACATCCCGGTCAGCACGTCGGTGCGCGCGCGCCCCAACTCCGCTTCCGTCGCGCCCTGGCGCTTGGCCAGCGTGTTCTTGCCGTCGGCGCGCTCTTCCTCCACCTCCTGCGCGGCCTGCCAGAAGAAGAGATAAGGCGAGATACTGGTCCCCAGAATCGCCACCAGCACCGACAAGTATTGGCTGGACCACCGGATATGGGGAATAAACGTGGCGCGCAGAACCGCCCACCAGTCCGGATGGGCAAGGAACGCCGTGATCACGTAGGCGAACAGCACCAGCGTCAGCCATTTGAAAACCCGTGCGAGGAAGCGGTAGGAGGTCCAGAACAGGGCCGCGGCGATCAGCACCGCGAACACCGGTGTGAGCCAGGCGGCGGGAACGCCGGTCACCATCATGGTGGCGTCCGCCATGCCGCCCAGGTCGGCGGCGATGTTGATCACGTTGGCCACAATCAGCAGCAGGCATGCGCCCCACAGCACCCAGCGCGAGTATCGCCGCCGCACCACGGCGGCCAAGCCGCGGCCCGTGACCATCCCCAGCCGCGAACACATCAACTGCACCGCCGCCATCAGGGGGAAACAAAATAGCGCGGTCCACAGCAGTCCATAGCCGAAAGCGGCGCCGGTCACCGAGTAGGTGGCGATGCCGGATGGGTCGTCGTCCGCCGCTCCGGTAATCAGGCCGGGGCCGAGTTCCGCGAAGAAATTCCGGATGGCGTTATTGTGCCGCTGCATCTCAGCAAATTTAGCACGCTGGCATCCAACTGGAATTTACGGACACTCCGAACTTGCACTGGTTGGCTGGATCTTACTGAGTCGGGGGCAAAGTCAGGCCGCTTTTGGCGAGCGCGCGTTGCATCAGGCCGAGGGCATGGATTTCGGGAACACCGCGCGCGATGGAGAGCTCCGAAGCCAGCATGTGGCACGCCCGGTCCAGCATCTTCTTTTCGCGGAAGGAGAGCGGTTTATCGAGGTGCAATTGCAGCAGCGCCTTGAAAACCTCGGCAGCCTTCAGCAGGTCCCCGCTCTGCATTTTGTCGCAATTTTCCTTGTACCGGACCTTCCAATCGGGGTTGAGTGGACAGCAACCGATCGCCAGGTACGAGAGGATTCGCGAGATCTCGCGGTCCTTGGTCACCCTTCGCAAGCCGATGTTGGCGGCGTTGGACAACGGCACCAGCACCGTCACGCTCCGGCCAAACCGCAACAGGTAGAATTGCTCGAATGCGGTGCCAAACGTACGAGTACTGATATTCTCGATGGTTCCAACACCTTGGTTGGGATACACCACCTTTTCGCCAATTTGAAAAGTCATACGGTGTCCCCCCGAACCACCGCTACCGAGTGCTGTCCTACTTATTGCTGCAACGCCACTAAATGCTACGCTGGCGGGCGCTTTCTGTCAAGCGAAAGTGTGCAATAATCCATCGATTCTCGGCGAGTGTTGACCAAGTTTGCAACGGTAGCCGTCAGAATCGAAGGATGTTGAGGGATTTATATACAACTTACCGGAAGAAGGCTGGAAGAGTACCACACGCCCATTGGGTGGTGAGTTGTGGTCAGTGATGAAGTGCCCCGACGGTGTAGACAACACCGTGCTCTTGTGGCAGGCTATCGCGGTAGCACGAATCTCGCGGTCGAAGTACTACTCGCTCGCGCCGACCTCGCTTTCGTCTTCGAGGGGCAAACCGCGCTCTGCCAAAAGCAGGCGCCGCAGAGTGCGCAGATCGTTCAAGATGCGCCGGCTGCTGGTGATGTGAAGGTTGATCTTAGCGAGGTTGTAGGAAACCAGCAGGAGCGCTTCTTTACGGCGGTCGGCGCGGTCATGCTCGGCCGCGGCGATTTCTTCTTCCACGTCGCGGCGGGCTTCATTCACGGCTTCGGCGAGCATCCGCACATACTCGTGCGAACCCTCGATATTGTCAAACGGCGTTTCGGCTTTATGAATCACAAATCCGCCTTCCCTTTGCCGGTGACCCCTGCAAAAATTGAGTGTGTCTCATTTTCGCACAAATGAAACACGATGGAAACAGCTAATCTGGTAGGGTCGGAGACCGCGAACCGTGCCGGGAAATGTGATCAACCGTACATTGAAGGCCGTCCTTGTAGATGACGAGGCACTGGCCCGAGGGTATCTGCGCGAGTTGCTGGCCGCGCACCCCGAAATCGTGGTGGCAGCCGAATGCGCCAACGGGTTCGAGGCGGTTAAGGCCATCGCCGAAACCAGCCCAGACCTGCTTTTCCTCGACGTGCAGATGCCCAAGCTGGATGGCTTCGAAGTGCTGGAACTGATCGAACCCTCGCAGGCGCCGGTGGTGATTTTCGTCACCGCCTACGATCAATATGCCATGCGCGCCTTCGACGCTCACGCCGTGGACTACCTGCTGAAGCCGTTCGGCGCGCCACGCTTCGAGCGCGCTTTGGAGCGGGCGCGAGCCCGGCTGGGGGAACGCCGCACGCTGCCGGAATTCGCGCCCGAGGCCCGCCGGGGTGGAGAGCGCCCGCAACGCATCGTGGTCAGGGACGGCACGCGCGTCCACGTCATTCCCGTCGCCAGGCTGGATTACGTGGTGGCGCAGGACGACTACGTGGCGCTGCACAGCGAGGGCAAGAGCTATCTGAAGCAGCAGCCCATCGCCAGCGTGGAAGATCTTCTCGACCCCGCCTGCTTCGTGCGCCTTCACCGTTCGGCCATCGTCAACCTGGAGCGCGTGGCGCGCATCGAGCCCTACGGAAAGGATAGCCGCATCGCGATTCTGAGCGACGGCACGCGGCTGCCGGTGAGCCGCGCCGGCTACGCGCGGCTGCTGGAGGCGATGGGAGATTCGCAAGGGAAACGCAACTCCACGCGATAGACGCCGTCGCGCGCGCCGGCTTCCACGCTGGCCGCGCCTCCATAGCGCAGTTCCAGGCGGCGGCGCACCTGCGGCAGCCCCATGCCAATCCGGTTGGGCGGCGGGGCGTCCGGGTCAAACCCGTTCTCCAGGGCGACGCGCACGCTGTCGCCGAGCCGCTCCACCGACAAGCGTATGGTGCCGCCTTCCACCAATCCCGCGATCCCGTGTTTGACGGCGTTTTCCACCAGCGGTTGCAGCAGCAGCACGGGGACGGCGCAATCCTGGCAGGATTCCTGAATGTCCTCGCTGAATTCCAGGCGTGCGCCGAAGCGTACCTGCTCCACTTCCAGATAGCTGCGGGCCAGCGCCAGTTCCTCGCGCAGCGGAATGCTGTCGCGTTCGCCCAGGCCGAGGCTGCTGCGCAGGAAGTCTGAGAGGCGAATGCACATTTCGCGCGCCCGGACGGCATCCACCGTGACCAGCGCGGCGATGGAGTGCAGGCTGTTGAAGAGAAAGTGCGGGTTGATCTGCATGCGTAAGGCGTGCAACTCCGCGTCGCGCGCCAGCGTCCGCGCCTCGGCCATAGCCAGGGAAGCCTCGCGTGCTTCCTCCGCGGCGAGGAAAGCGTAGTGCAATCCGGCGGAGAGCAGGTAGAGCAGGATGCCCACGCCGAACAGCAGGTCGAGGTGAGCGGCGGTCCGTCCTTCTATCCGCGCACTCGCCCAGGCGGCGCCAGTGAACGCGGCGCTAGCCGCAGTGGCTGCCGCGGCCCAGGTCACCGCCAGCATGGCAGCGTCGGCCAGGCGCAGCGGACGCACACGGCACATCGGCCAGGGCGAAAGGCAGGCAAACGCGAACACGAAGCAGGCGGGACCGAGCACTTCGGTGTTTTGCACCCAGTTGGCGCCGCCCGATGCCCACATCAGGTAGTCCAGCAGCGCCAGAATCGGAATCCAGCCGGCCAGGTATAGTAGCGTTCGTCCGCGCGTGGCGAGTAAGGGATGCATCGCTTCTCAGTTCTTCACTTCCACGCCGCCGAATGTCGACGTCCCTTTGATATACAGGCGCTTGACCCCGGGCATATCCGCGCTGGGCTCCAAGCTCTTGTTGCCGAAGCCGCCGAAAATCGCGAAAACGTTACTCACCACGATCCAGTTCTGCGGAACCTTGAATTGCACGCCGCCGAACATGCTGGTGACGTCGATGACAGCCGAGTCGCCACGAATGCCGGCGCGCCGCAGGTCAATCCCCACCCCGCCGAACAAGGCGGTGACCTGGCCGCCGCGAAAATCGTCCGTCGTCACTTTGCGGTCCACGCCCCCGAAAACGGCGAACTCGTTCAGCGTGCCCTCATGCGCCGCCGTCGGAATGTTGGGGGTTCCGGCCCGCGGCGGCGCCAACCGGCTCCACAACATCACCACCCCGGCGCCAATCAGCACCAGCGGCCAGAAATTCTCCCACGAGAGGTTGAGAAACCCGAGATTGTCGGCCAGAAACAACGCGCCCACGCCCACCAGGATGCCGCCCGTCAGCCGGCCGTTGGAGTGCGGCGAATCCACCATCTTGACCAGCCCGGCCGCGATCAGAATCGCCGGCCAGTAGCGCCAAACGTCGTGCATGAAAACAATGTTCAGGTTGTTGAGCAGGAACAAAACTCCGATGCCGATCACTATCAGCGCTGGAAGGATGCCCGGGATCAAACGGTTGCTTCGCCAATCTTCATGTGGTTGCATGATGTCAGCGTACGGCGGCGGCGCCCGCGAGTCTTCTCTAAATAGGCCAACGCCGGAGTTTTACCGGCGAGCGTGGCCGCCTCGCCGGTTTGGGGGATCGGCTCTCCGGAAATCGCCAGGAACTTGATGGCTCCACCCGCGCGAGCTAAGCTAGTGACAGAGGGCTGACAGAATGGCTCAATTTACAGAGGCTATCTACACAAATGGTGTGCTCAAACCCAGTAGAGTTCTGGCATTGCGTGAGTCCCAGCGCGTACGCCTGATCGTTGAGGCGCTTGATGATGACACCGTTCGTGGAGACCGGCCCGCGGCCCTGCGGCGGCTCCGGGAGGGAATCGAGGGGATGAGGTTCTTCTCGCGTGAACGTTTGCCCTCTCGGGACGAACTTCATGATCGCCCTTGATACCAACATTCTCATCTACGCCTGCGACAAAGCCGATCTGAGACGCCAGCAAGTAGCACAGGATCTTGTCTCAAGTTCGGGCGATGGTGTGTTGCTATGGCAGGTCGCGTGTGAGTTCGTGGCGGCGTCGCGGAAGCTGAACTCCCAGGGCTTTACGATGGTCAACGCTTGGGACCGTCTGGCGGATTTTCTGGCCCTCTTTCCGCTCATCCTGCCGGCAGCCGGAGCGCTCGAACGAGCTCGCATTCTCCACGTTGAGGACGGATGGTCATTCTGGGACGCGATGATCGTGGCAGCCTGCCTGGAATGTGGCGTGACGCGTCTCTACTCGGAAGATCTGCCAGGCCGCGCTGTTCGCTGGCCGCTGGAGATCGTTAACCCGTTCCTGGAACCAGGCTGACTTCGTAGGGCGTCCGAGAAGGGGGTGGCCAGAGGAGTGGTCCTGCATAGGCTCCGCGCTGCACGCGGCGCGCCGCTGAAACTGCCGGGTGACACCTTCGGACTCGCGCAGTGCGTTATCGTAGGGCTTAGATGCCAGAGGCCTACATCCGCGCCCGGGGAGTCACTAAGACGTATCGGTCCGGGAACAGCGACCTGGTGGTTTTTGAAAACCTCAACCTGGATGTGGAGCGCGGTGAAATGCTGGCCTTGGTGGGGGAATCGGGCGCGGGAAAATCCACCTTGTTACATCTCCTGGGCGGTCTGGACAGTCCTTCCAGGGGTACGATACACTACGGGAGTAGGGAGATCACGGGGCTGGCGGCGTCCGAACAATCGGATTTCCGCAACCGGGAAATTGGCTTCGTTTGGCAGATTCACTACCTGCTGCCTGAGTTTACGGCGCTGGAGAACGTGATGATGCCGTTATTGATTCGGGGATGGGCGCATTCCAAGGCTGCCGCCGAATCGCTGGCCAGGTTGGATGAAGTAGGGCTTGGGGCGCGAGCGTCGCACCGCGCGGGTGAATTGTCGGGCGGGGAACAGCAGCGCGTGGTGCTGGCCCGTGCGCTTGTGGGAAAACCCAGCGTTCTGCTGGCCGACGAGCCTACCGGCAACCTGGACTTCCGGACCAGCGAGATGATTTTCCAACTGCTGGAAGAGCTGCACCGCTTTCATGGGTTCACGTCGGTATTCGTCACCCACAATTTGGGGTTCGCACGGCGCTGCGACCGGGTCCTAAACCTGGAAAAGGGCGGGCTGGTACCAGAGGGGCCACCTTTATCGCAACCTGAAAGCGTCCCGGAGTATCCTTTATAGTTATAGGGGGGGTCATTTTTTATGTTTGAGCGATACACGGAGAAGGCGCGCAGAGTCATCTTCTTTGCGCGGTACGAAGCCAGCCAGTTCGGCAGTCCTTACATCGAGACCGAACATTTGCTCCTCGGCCTGCTTCGCGAGGACAAAGCGCTGGCGAACCGTTTTCTGCGTTCGCATGCTGCCGTGGAGTCCATTCGAAAACAAATTGAAGGGCACACCACCGTCCGCGAGAAGGTTTCCACCAGCGTGGACCTGCCGCTCAGCCACGAATGCAAGCGCGTGCTGGCTTACGGGGCGGAAGAAGCCGAGCGGCTGAGCCACAAGCATATCGGCACGGAGCATCTGCTGCT
>JANYJN010000556.1 GCA_025358475.1 Candidatus Solibacter sp. | reverse complement strand
ATGGCCGCCGATGAACGCAGATAAACGCGGATAAAACAAGAACGCTTAGGCATTTGCTTATCTGCGTTTATCTGCGTTCATCGGCGGCCATAAGTGCTTCTTCTCTACTTACCCTTTCAGATCGCGGAAGGCCTCTTCGATTTCGCGTTTCGCTTCGGGGGTGGGTGGAATCAACGGGAGGCGCGGCGGACCGCCGTAGTAGCCGTTCAGGTCCATGGCGTATTTGAGGCCGGGGATGCCGTACTTCGACGTGACCAGCGCCGATGCGCGGCCGATGCGGTTTTGCCAGTCCAGGCCGGCCGCCTCCTCGCGGGTCTTGTAGGCTTCCCAGATGGCGATCACCGAATACGGCGCCGCGTTGGCGTACGCCAGGATGGCTCCACAGGCGCCCATCAATAGCGACGGCCACAGCGTAGGTGCGGAGCCCACCAGCACCTGGAAGCCGTGCTTCACCTCACGGATCATCTGCATGACTTTTTCCAGGTTGCCCGAGCTTTCCTTGATGGCCACGATGTTGGGATGCTCGCTCAACCCCACCACCGCCTCCACCGAAATATCGATGCCGGTGGTCTGCGGCCAGTTGTAGATGATCAGCGGAATCTTGGATTGGTCGGCGACGGCGCGGAAGTAGAGCATCTGCGCGTCGGTGCGGTTGATCAGATTCTTGTAGTAATGGGGCGTGCGGACCATCGCCGCCTTATAGCCCATCGCGGCGGCGCGATTGGTCAGCAGCACGGTTTCGCGCACGCTCTCCACGCCCGTGCCGGCAATCAGCAATTTCTCCGGCGCCGCATACTTGGCCACCTGTTCCCAGACGGCGAACTTCTCCTCTGGCATGAGCATCACGCTCTCGCCGGTGGAGCCCATCACGACGTAGCCGGAGAGGGTGGTGAGGTTCCACTTCTCCACGTTGTGCTGGATCTTGGAAGTATAAATGTTGCCGTTGTAGTCGAATGGCGTGGTGATTGGTGGGAAAATACCTTGTAGCTTCATTTCGGGTGTAACTCCAAAATAGCACTTGGAGGCACCTGGAGACGGCGGGGATGGTTCAAACATGTTTTCTCTCGAAATCGATTGCGATCCGGAAGACCAGGACCTGCTGATTGCGGAGTTATGGGAGCAGGGCTCGGCCGGCATCGTGGAACTTAACTCACAAGCGGTGCGCTCCTTCTTCGAGGATGGGGTGGACCGCGCCGCACTGCTGAAGCTCTTTCCCGGCGCGCGGCAGCGCGAGGAAGAGACGCGCGATTGGGTGCAATCCTCGCGCGATCTGCTGCAGCCCATGGAAGTGGGGCGGCGCTTCTATCTGGTTCCCCAGTGGCGCGACGACGCGGCGCCGGAAGGCCGCTTCCGCATCGCGGTGAATCCGGGGATGGCGTTCGGAACCGGGGTTCATGAGACCACGCGGCTCTGCATGGAGGCGCTGGAAGATTACCTGCGGCCCGGGATGAGCGTGCTGGACGTGGGCACGGGCTCCGGCATTCTGGCGAAGGCGGCGAAGTTGCTGGGGGCGGGGAGCGTGACGGCCTGCGACACGGACCCGGTGGCGGTGGAAATCGCGGGCCAGGGATTTGTGGGTTCGGTGGACGCGGTGGCGGCAGGCGCAGTGGACCTGGTGATGGCCAACATCAGTCCCGAGGCGATTGCGGCGCTGGCTGGGGATCTGCTGCGCGTCCTCAAGCCGGGCGGGGTGCTGCTGGCCTCTGGCTTCGAAGCGCACGAAGTGGAACAGGTGCGCGCCGCGCTGCCGGAGGCCCGCGAGGTGCGGCACAAGGGGAAGTGGGCGCTGGTAGTGGTGTGAGGCATTGGCAGCGCGGCTTGCGATTTCGCGCCATGCGCCGGTTTTAGCGCCAATGAGGACGTGACCCAAGCCATCACAAAAGATCTCGAGACTACGCACGGAGTAGCCGTATTTCGGTGGACGTGAGTGCCGGTGCAGTCTCGAATCTCCGCACCTTCGAAGAACGTGGGCGGGAACTCCTGTGAAAGTGCACGGGGTACCGCATACTGAGAGGGTGCCCCGGAAAATCCCGCGCTTGCTTTGGGTGGTTCTACCGCTGGCATACCTGGCCTACTTCTACGATCTGAGCGCGACAGGTTTGCTCGGGCCGGACGAGCCGCGGTATGCGTCGATTGCGCGCGAAATGGCGCGCAGCGGGGATTGGATTACGCCGCGG
>JANYJN010000545.1 GCA_025358475.1 Candidatus Solibacter sp. | reverse complement strand
CGGACGGCGGGATGGCGGATTTGCAGGCGGTCGATCAGGTTGCCGTTCTCTTCGAGCTTGGCGCACAAGCGGAACAGGGGGAGGGCGTCGCCGTATAGCATGGCGGCGGCTTGCGTGGTCCAAAACCAGAAGAGGGGCAGATCATCGTGGCGGAAGTAATAGTTTGCTAGGGTCCATCGGGGTAAGAACTGGTGGTCCACTTCGGCGGCGTGGAGGAGGCAGTGGAGGGAAGTTGTGGGGTCACCCGCGGTTTCGGCGATGAGGCCCAGCTCAATCCAGGAGCGGGCGCCGGAGGGATTGAGGGCGACGGCGCGGCGCAGGGCAATGGCGGCCTGGCGGGGACTAGTGTCAGCTACGAGCCAGGCGAGGCGCGCATAATACTCGGCCTGGCCGGGCATAAGGCCGATGGCGCGGCGGGTGGACTCGACCGTCTCCTGGCGCATCTGGTAATCCGCGAAGCCGGCACGGATGGAGAAGGCGGCGGCGGCTAGGAGGCCGGCGAGTGCGGCGGTGGCCGTTAACAACCTGGCCCAAGCGGCGGGCCTCACGGTGTTTGGAGGCGGACCAGGACCGCGATGCCGGAACCGAGTGCTTCCTGCGTGCCGAAGTGGGTGGTCCACCAGCGCACCTGCATCTGGGTGGGCGAGCGCAGGGTGAGATGGAACTGGCCCTTGGCGCCGGAGGCGGATTCCCAATCCAACTTGGCGGAGTTGCCGACGGGCGATTCGCCATGAACGCGAAAAAGGACCTCGGGCGAGATGGCCTTGTCCAACACTTGGTGGAGCGCCCGATAATCGCCGGTCAGGATGCCGCCCTGCTGGCGTAAATGAAACTCGACGTACCTGGCCGGGTAGGCGCCGGCAGTATTTTCCTCCCGGCCGCCGGCGGAGTAAAGCCATTCTCCCTCAAAACGGGATGGGGCGTTGCGGGCGACATCGGGGGGCGCCGTGGGGCGCAGCGGCGGGACGCTGGCCGCTTCCACCGGCGGAGCTTCGGACGGAGCTTGCGGCGGCGTGGGCGGGGGCGGGGTGACGGCTGGATCCGGCTGGTCGCCGGCGGCTTCGGGCGGGGTGGGCGGCGGCTCCGCGCGGGGGGCGGCGGTGGCTTCCGGGGCCTTCACGCGAGGCTTCCTCAGGGTGATGGGCCCGCGCTGGGTGAGGACCGGCGGCGGGGGCGTGACGTGCTCCGCGGCGGCGAAGCGGGGAGGAACATCGGTACCGCGCGCTAACGCGTACCACACTCCCATGCCCAGGGACATGGCTGCCAGCAGAACCCAGAACCAGTGCCGCACGGCAGCCTGCAGGAGCTCGGGTCTGGTAGCGAGGGCGAAGCGCACCGGTAGCGCGACGGGGGGCCCATCGACCAGCGCCGCGTCGTATCTTGCGCGTGTCCGCGGATCGACGAGCACGGACACCACGTCACTGAGGCGCCTCATCTGGCACTCGGCCAAACTCTTCAGCCTGAGATCCTGCTGCATGTCCGGATGGAGCAATCGGGCCACCAGTTTATATGCCTCGCGGATCTCGCCGGAGGTGGCATCCCGATGGATTCCTAATTCTTCGTAGTAGTTCACTGTCTTACCCGGATGTAGCCCGCGGCCCGATTAAGTGGAGCAACTAACAATAACTTCAACAAGTTACAGGGCTCATTTGGGGGTCCTGTTTATGTCTTACAGCAATAATCTGTTGCCAAGCCGCCACTTATTCTTTATGCTATATTCTAGTCCAGGATTTAGGATATTTGGGGTAAAAATGTTCAAATACGTGACTTGTATGTCGATTGCGGGTTCGCTGCTGGTGCTTTCGGCAGCCTCCTCTATCGGGTTCGTCAAATCCACTGGGGAGTTCCGGGTTGACGGTGTGGCGGTTCGTGGCAACGGCACTGTCTTCGAAGGTAACCTGGTGGAGACTGCGACCGCGCGCTCCGTCATCCAACTGGCCGGGGCCGAGATCACGCTGGCGCCCGAATCGCGGGCCCGTGTCTATCGCGACCGCACGGTGTTGGAGAAGGGCTCCGGTTTTGTCAAGGATGGCTCCCGTCACGTAATAGAAGCCGCCACGCTGCGCATCGTTCCGTCCGTCCGGGACTCGGTAGTGCAAGTGGAAATCGCCAGTCCCACATACGTTACGGTGGCAACGCGGGGCGGGGCGGCCGAAGTGCGCAACTCTTCCGGCGTGCTGACGGCGAGCCTGCTTCCGGGGATGGCGCTGGCCTTCAATCCTCAGGCAGCGGCAGCAGCCGCCGTGAAGATCACGGGCGTGATTGAATCGCGCAACGGGGCATACTTTCTGACCGATGAAACCACCAAGGTGACGGTCCAACTGGTGGAAAGCGCGGACGTGTCGAAGTACGCCGGCCGGGAGGTTGAGATCACAGGGTCTTCCATTCCGGGCGCAAACCCGGCCGGGGGCGCTTCACAGCTTGTGAGCGCCGTTACCGTCACACCGGTCAACAAGAGGCGTAAGGCCGGGGCCGCGGGTGCTGGTGGTGCGGGCGCCGCTGGTGCTGGTGGTGCTGGTGCTGGTGCCGGCCTCTCCGGCGCTGCGATTGGCGCGATTGTCGGCGGAGTGGCCGCAGGCGGCGTAGTGGTGGGCCTGGCGGCGGCCGGAACGTTCAGTGGGGAAGGCACGGTCAGCCGGCGATAGAGGCGGACGGGGTGCCGGGAGCGGCGGCAATCCAAGGGGAGGGATTGGGGCGTCAGCGGGTGCGTGGCACGGTAGTGGTTTTGCCCGCTTCCTGACAGCCATCCACTCGGCTTATATTGAAGAATGCAGGTACCCTTCGCCGCCCTTTTCTTCTTCGCGATCCTGACGCTCTGGGTTCCCGGGTACTGGCCGGTCACCGTCTTTCAAGTTGGAGTATTCGCCCTAGCCGGAGTGGCGGTTTGGCGTGCCCGGATTGCTCCTCCGGCCTTTGCGTGGCCCCTGGTTCCACTGTCCTTCGCCGTGCTATGGGGCATCTTTCAATGGCTCACTGGCCGCACTGCGTACGCCTTTGACACCCAACTCGCCATCCTCCAATGGGTCACCTTCCTGTGTGTGTTTCTGGTGGGTATCTGCCTCTTCGGAGACGATGGGGTACGCCGCTGGTTTCGCGGCGCCATCCTGTGGTTCGCCTTCGTTGTGGCGGCCGTCGCCACCATTCAGACCTTCACATCGAACGGCAGGGTCTTCTGGCTTTTTGACACTCCATACACCGATTTCGTGATGGGGCCTATTCTCTCCCGCAACCACTACGGCGCCTTCATAGAAGCCGTCCTCCCTATCGCCCTATACCTGGCTGTCCGCCGCGAGCGCGAATCGCTGCTGTATTCGGGCATGGCGGCTGTGATGTATGCCTCCGTGATTGCCTCCGCCTCACGCGCCGGCACCGTCCTGGCCACGGCCGAGGTGATCCTTGTCCCGTTGCTGGTATGGGCGCACCGCGGCGCCTCTGGCCGCAACGTCGCCGCTGCGCTGCTTCGCATGGGAATGCTGTTCGCGATCTTTACCGCGGTGGTGGGATGGGAATCCGTGTGGAGCCGTTTCTGGGCACCCGACCCACTGGCGGTGCGCCGCGAACTCGCCGTGTCCACTTTCCACATGGTTGCCTCGCACCCCTGGTTGGGCACGGGGCTGGGCACCTGGTCCACCGTCTATCCCCACTACGCCATCATCGACATCGGGGCTTTCGCCAACCAGGCCCATAACGACTGGCTGCAATGGACTGCCGAAGGCGGCTTCCCCTTTGGCATCATGCTCGCCACGCTGTTCATTTGGTGCCTTCGCCCGGCATTCCGTTCGGTCTGGGGTTTGGGCGTTGTCGCGGTATTCCTGCACGCGATCGTGGACTACCCGTTTTCCCGGCCGGCCCTAGGCTCCTGGCCGATCCTGATGCTATCCCTACTGGCTTGCACGGCCGCGAAACCCCGAGATTCCGGATCGCCGCCGCTCCCGTGACCGAAGCGCTGCCGAAGCTTACTAATTTGAACCGGCGATAAAACCTGGCCGAAGGCTTATGGCGCAGAAGCGACGATGCGCTTCCGGCTACGCCTTGGATTGCCTGGGCGTCCGCGCATTTCGCGCCAGGAAATTGGTCCACCACGCCTCCTGCCCCGCGGCGTCGAACGTTTCCTTCCAATGCCGGACGACCTCCGCGGCCTTCTCCGCCGCCCGATCTTCCAGAAACTTGCGAACCTTCGGTTGGCGCTTCAGCGCCCCGCGCAGCAGCCTGCCCGAAGCCACCGCGTCGTTGACCTCGCCCAGCGAGTCCTGCAACTTCTTCAGCGCTTCGATACGCTGTTCCAACCCTGGCGGATAGCACGGACGAAAAAGCTCCAGCGTATAGCGCAGCCGCTTGGAGGCGAGCCGCACCCGGTGGAGTCTGCGGGGTGAGGCATCTTCCGCCAGGAAC
>JANYJN010000520.1 GCA_025358475.1 Candidatus Solibacter sp. | reverse complement strand
GTGTTGATGCGCGCGCGGGGAATCGACGCCGCCATCCGCCTGGCCAACGATACGCCGTTCGGACTGGGCGCCAGCGCCTGGACCCGCGATGCCGCCGAGCAGGAGCGCTTCATCGAGGAGATCGATGCCGGGATGGTGTTCATCAACGGCATGGTGGCGTCGGACCCCCGCTTGCCCTTCGGCGGCATCAAGGCGTCCGGGTACGGGCGCGAACTCGCCGCCTGGGGAATGCGGGAATTCGTGAATGTGAAGACCGTGGTGATTTTGTAGGGCCGCACAACTTGCTCATGGCGCCAGCGGCATTTTCAAGCGAATTATGAAACTGCTGCGGCCAGTCAGGCAACCACTCCCCACAATTGCGGCTCCGATTGACGGGCCGCAATTCCAATACGAGCCGCCACCCCGAGGAGTTGGCTGTGGAATATTCGTCCGGAAGCGGCATTGGCAGGCGAAAGCGCCTCCCCCACCATGCCAAACGATTGGCCCGTGGTGGCGCAGGCGCTTTCGCCCGCGAACCGCATTACGAGGGCCCGCTCGCGGGGTAGCTCGGACGGTTGCCTTTTGGTAGGCTTTCGTACGTTCACGAACATCGGACCTCGAATTGCTATTCATATAGCGGAGGTTATTTATGCGTAAATTTGCACTCGCACTGTCGCTCTGTTCATCGGTAGTTCTGTTCGCCGCCGATACCGCGCAGGAGCGGTTGGCGGATAGTACCAAGGTTTTTAACGAGATCATGGCCACCCCGGATAAGGGTGTCCCACAAGATTTACTGGAAACGGCGCACTGCATCATTATTGTGCCTGGGATGAAGCAGGCGGCATTCGGCATCGGTGCGAAATGGGGCCGCGGTTACGCGGTTTGCCGTAAGGCCGGTGCAGGCTGGGGCGCGCCCGCAGCCATTCGTGTGGAAGGCGGCAGCTTCGGCTTTCAGATCGGCGCTTCCAACACGGATATCGTGATGCTGCTCATGAACGAACGCGGCATGCGCCGTTTGTTGGAGGATAAGGTCACGCTGGGTGCTGAAGCCACCGTCGCGGCCGGTCCGGTCGGTCGCCAGGCTGCCGCTTCCACCGACGTCCAAATGTCGGCGGAAATTCTCTCCTGGTCGCGCTCCAAAGGGTTGTTTGCCGGGATCGCGTTGCACGGCGCTACCATGCGGCCGGATCTGGACGTGAACGCGGAATTGTACGGGAGCAAACTTACCAACAAAGAAATTCTGATGGGCAGCCAGACACCACCGGCCGGGGCCATGAACTTGATTCACGCCTTGAACCGTTACTCGCCGCGAGAGGAAAAGGACAAGCCGATCGAAACCCGTGTTAAAGACAAAGTGAAGAAATAGCAGGTGGCAGGTGGCATAGGCCTCTCGTGATGCCGAGCGGGGGACCAATCTTGGCTGGGGTTACGTTGGGAGATGGCTTTCCCAATGCCGCTTATTTCGCCCAAGGAATGGGGGAGTGTCGCGGCATTGCTGGGGCGCCCCCCCCCGGTCCGCGCGGGACGCCCCCGTCCCGCAGTCCGTGCAGTGGGCGAAGAACCGAGCGCGGCGCCAGCAGGGCGACGGTCGACGGTCGTCGGGCGCGGTCCGGAGGGGACCGCCCCACCATGAATGCACGTGTTCAACATCAGGGGGAAGAAGTGGCATTGGCAGGATTTCTGCCGCAGCTGTTGCCGTGGCAAGAAACCTGTAGGGATCGGCGATCCGCTTACGCCGTGCCCATCTTAATCGGAATCACCGTCGCCGAGGGCGGTTTGATCAGTTGCAACACCCGCTCCAGTTCCTTCTCCTGCAGCGGTTTGGCCAGCACGAACTGCCCGTCCCCTTCGAAGTCAGCCGAAAGCTCGGCATCGTAGCCGTCGGATAGCAGGATGAACCCGCCGACCCGGGAATGCATTCGTTCGGAAAGTTCCACCCAGTTCAACCCCGGCGCGTGCAGCGAGCAGAACGCCGCATCGAACCGCATGCGGTGCGCCAGATCCAACCCCGTATCCGAATCCGTCACCGGCACCACACGGAAGCCGTGGCCGGAAAGCAATACCAGCAACTGCCGCTGCGCAGCCTCGTCCGGTTCAATCACCAGCGCGGTCATCCGCCGCGATGCATCGCGCGGCGCGGAACGGCTCGCCGCCGCTGACGCCCCGCGCACTCCCACCAATGCCGGCAGTTCCACTTCGAACCGCGGGTCGGCGTTGGTCTTTTCGATCAACCGCATTTCGCCCCCGTGGCCCGCGATTACGCTGCGCGTTACCCCCAACACTGCCGCCATATCCTCCGGCTTGCGCAACTCCGAGGGAGAGGTAAACGAAATTTCCACCAACAGCCGTTTGGCCAGCATGCTGGTGCGAATGGTAATCGATTTCTGCTCCGCGCCGGCCAGCGATTGCTCGGCGTGCACGAACAGATTGAGAAACACCTGCTCCAACTGCCCCTGCGAGCCCAGGACAAACAGCGATTCGGGGGAAGTCAGGTCGCGCACCCGGATACCGGTTGCCTTCCAATCGCTTTCGCGAAACTCGATCAGTGTGCGCACCAGCGCGCCGATGTCCACCGGGCGCGCTTCCACCTGTTCCGCCGCGGCGTACGACACCAACCGCGCAACGATGCCGCTGGCCTTGGCCGCTTCCGCCGAGATGGCCGAAACCTCGCGGTCCGCCGCTCCCCCGCGCGCCTTCTCCTGCGCCTTGTGCGCTAGGTTCATGATCGAGGCCAGCGGGGTCTGCAGCTCGTTCACCACCCCGGAGATGAGCCGTCCCACCGCCGCCATCTTCTCGGTGCGGAAGAGTTGTTCCTGCACGGATCGCTGGTCGAGCAACCGGATAGCCACCCCAATCTGGTTGCCCAGATGCTGCGCCAGCGCCTGCTCATCCGCGCTGAAATCGCGCGTCCGGTCGTCCTGGTCCAGTTCCAGCACCCCGATGACTTCGCTTTGCGCGATCATTGGCACGAACAGCAGGCTCTTCGGTGCATGGTCTCCGGTCTTGGCGGCCATCGGGAACGGGCTGCGGTCAATATCCGGTATCACCAGCAGCGTCCGGTAGTGGAAACAGGCCACCGCACCCGCCGGCGTGCCGCCCGGGGGCGACGATAGCGAAATCGACTCCGGCTCCACCCCGCCGTCCACGATTGCGTCCAGCGCCTTCGCGGTCCGATTGTACACGTAAAGCTGCACCCGCGTGACCCCGATGATGCCCGGCAGCGCCTCCGCTATGCGTTTTAGTATCGCCGCCATCGAAGACGCACCCAGAATCTCCTCGCCCAGTTTGTAGGTCTGCCGCAACCTCCGCCGCTGCGCCCGTGACCGCCGCTCGCGGATCCACAGGAAGAAACCCACCAGAAGGAGCAGCGTTATTCCGCCGGCGATCAGCGGTTGCGGCACGGCCGGCGCCCGTTCGATAACCACCATGTCGCCGACTTCCGCCACCAGTAGTTCGTATCCCGAGTTGTACGGCGTGGTTGGGCTGTATTGCACCGCGACGCCGGTGACCCGGACCGTGTCTCCCTTGCGAATCGGCTCCAGGTTGACCTTGGGCGCGCCCGGCGCGCGTGGGATGAACAGCCCGTAGGGTTCCTGCAGCCCGGACAGCAGAATCACCGCGCCGCCCGAGTTGTAGTATGGCTTCTCCATTACTGTACCCTGAGTACGCACCAACTTTCCCATGTGCACGGTGTTCTGCAACTCCCCTATGGAGAGATTCTCGGGTTGCGGCGGCGCCGTGCGCCCCAGCACGGTTAGTTTGTCCGGCACCACCATCGTCATCCCGTACTGCATAATGACCGTACCCTGGGCTTCCAGTTCCTCCCCCGGATGGTAACCATCCAGCGAAGTGTCGGGCAGCGCAATTTTCAACACGCCGCCATTGTGGCTATCCTGAATGGACAGCGTGGCGTACTCGGCAAAGTGGTGGGCGGTGGCCGAAACCACGCCCCGCACCGTCACCTTCTGCCCGGCGTGAGTTGCCAAATAGTCGGGAGCCTTGCGGAATCCAAGCTGGGCCAGGGAGATGCGGGTCTGGGCGCACAAGGGTAGCCACGCCAGAGCCAGAATCAGCCCCAGGACGACGCTGTGCCAACGCGTTAGACCGGTCGCATCTGCGCTCGCAGCCATACCTCCAAGTCCCCGCTCAGAAAATTATCGATGGTCAAGGACGTACCAGGCAAGTTGCCGTCAGTGGTACGAATGCCAATAACTCTCATTCCCGCCGCCACGGCGGCCGCCGCCCCGGAGTGGGAATCCTCAAAAACGATGCACTTTGCCGGCTCGGTTTCCAGCAAATCCGCCACCCGCAGGTAAACTTCGGGATGGGGCTTCGGGTGGCGCACCTGGTGGCCGTCCACCACCGCCCGGAAATACTGGCCCAGCCCGGTTTCGTCCAGCACAAACGCCACGTTCTCCGGTTCCGCGTTACTCCCTACCCCCATCGGCAAATCGCGATGCCGCTCCAGGAACGCACGCAGGCCGGGCACCAGCATCTTTTCGGTCCGGCCGGCCATCATCTCCCGAAACAACCGCTCTTTGGCCCGCCCGCGCGCGTCCACCTCCTCCGCGGTGATCCCTTCCCCATAGAAATCACGTACGATCTGGTCGTTCCGCCTGCCGTACATCCGCTGCAGCATCTCTTCGGTGGTTTCCAGACCGTAGCGGCGGTTGAAAGCCGCCCACGCCTGGCGATGCACCGGGTTGGAATCGACAATCACCCCGTCCATGTCGAAAATCAGCGCTATCATTCCTGCGCTCCCCGCAGGTTGGATTGGAGCCAGCTCAAGTAGTTTTCCGCACCCGCCACTACCGGCAAGGCGAGCAGTTCCGGCACTTCGTAAGGGTGCAGCTTTTCCATTTCGGCGCGCAGCGCCCCAAACAGGTCAAGGGAGGTCTTGATGATCAGCAGGAATTCCTCGCCGCTCTGGGTCGCTCCCTTCCAGTGGTAGAAACTGCGCACACCCGGCACCACATTGACACAGGCGGCCAGGTGCCCGTCAACCAGGGCACGCGCCATGCGTTCCGCATCCACCGCCTCGGCGCACGTCGTGAGAATCACAATCTTATCGGTCATTTGGGAGTATTAATGCTAATATTATCCTCAGGTTCTATCGTCGCATGAAAGCGCCACTGACCAGATTCACGTATGTACTTGTATTCGTGGTGGCTGTGAGCTATGCCTTCTTCGCCTTCCCCCAGGGGGTGCGCGCCTGGCAGGACAAGCAGCGTGAGATCCAGGAAATGGAAAAGCGCAACGATACCCTGGCCCGGCAAGTCGAGCGCCGGAAAGAACACATCAATCGCCTGCAGAACAACCCAGCCGCCCAGGAACTGGAGATTCGCAAGCGCCTTAAACTCCTGCACCCCGAAGAGAAACTCTACATCATGGGTGACCCCGTAGGGCCCCCGCAGCCTCCTGCCGCAAGGTAGGACAGGCCTCCCGGACGGGCCTCGCACACACGGCGCAGGATCCCCATCGGCCCCGGCCCGCCGCAAAGTAGGACAGGCCGGTGTGCCCACTAGTGGTATGCGGCGCCAATAGTGCGCGTTATCCAGAGCACCGTGGAGCGGACGTCGCGCCTGCCATGCCGGTATTCCTACCGGCATTCTTCGAAGAGCGTCGGCAAGGACGCCGACGTGGCAACCTGAAAGGTCGCTCCACGAATGCAGCCCGATAATCTGCCGGGAGCCCATAGGGCGTACTATTTGCGCCGCACCACACTGGGTCCGCCTATCCTCTAAAGCTTCAGAGTCTTCAAGTACTCGCGGAAGGGCCCGCCCAAGTCGTGGCGGCGCAGGGCGAATTCCACCGTCGCTTTCAGGAAGCCAAGCTTATCGCCGGCGTCGTAGCGCGTGCCCTCGAAACGATAGGCGTAGATCGGGCGGCTGCGCAACAGGTGGCGCAAGGCGTCGGTGAGCTGGATTTCGCCGCCGCTGCCCGGATCGATTGCCTGTAGGGAGCCGAAGATCTCCGGCGTCAGAACGTAGCGTCCGATGATCGCCAGATTTGAGGGCGCTTCGCTTTGCTTGGGCTTTTCCACCAGGTCCCGGATCCGGTAGACGCGGTCGCTACGGCCGTTGTGCGTCACCGGTTCGCCGTCGATCACGCCGTAATTGGAAATACTCTCCGGCGGCATTTCCATGACCGCCAGCACGGGAGCGCAGAAGAAGCCGTAGATGTCGAGCAACTGGCGGAGGCAGGGCGTCTCGGCATCGATCACGTCATCGGCCAGGACCACCGCGAAGGGCTCTTCGCCCACCAGATCGGCCGCGCGCAACACCGCGTGACCCAACCCGAGCGCCTCCCGCTGGCGCACGTAAGCCACATCGATCATGTCGGAAATGTTGCGCACAATGGCCAGCAAATCCTTCTTCTTGCGCGCTTCCAGCAGGTACTCCAGCTCGAAGCTGACATCGAAGTGGTCCTCGATAGCGGTCTTCCCCCTGCCGGTCACGATGATGATGTTCTGAATGCCGGAATGAATGGCCTCCTCGACACCATACTGAATGATCGGCTTGTCGACGATGGGCAGCATCTCTTTCGGCTGCGCCTTGGTGGCGGGCAGGAAGCGCGTCCCGAGGCCTGCGGCGGGGAAAACTGCTTTGCGGACTTTAGCCGGCATAAACTCCAGTTTGGTGCAGCCGGCGCCCGTTGGCAACTGATGAATTGTGTTTCCCCGTCCGCTGTGTTATCTATTGGTACCTGGGAAAAAACAACAATGGCATACGTAATCGCTGAACCTTGTATTGGAACTAAAGATACCGCCTGCGTCGACGCCTGCCCGGTCGATTGCATTCACCCGAAGAAGGACGAGCCAGCCTATGAGGCCGCCGAGCTGCTTTACATCGATCCCGTAGAGTGCATCGACTGCGGCGCCTGCGTTCCGGTGTGCCCCGTGTCGGCCATCTTCGCTCTCGACGATCTGCCGGAAAAATGGTCGGAATTCACCGCCAAAAACGCGGCTTATTACGGAAAGTAGAGTCCTTCCAACAAGGTGGGGCCTGTCCTATTGGCCCGAGGTTCCCGATAACGCACGCACAAAGACAGGCCAGGAGGCCTGTCCTACTATTGTTCGCGGTAGGTGGCGCTTGCCGTGTCGGTTTCCCAGAGTTTGACTGCACCCACCCGCACCCCATCCCTCACGCCCAATCCCGATTTGACTTCGTCGTAGATGTACTTCACCATATTCTCGGCCGACGGGTTGAGCAGATCGAACGGTGGAAAGTCGTTGAGCCACTGATGGTCCATGCGGTCCAGCACGGCGTGTACCACGCGCTTCATTTCCACGAAATCCACCAGCAGTCCGATAGAATCTAGCTGGCTGCCCTCCAGCGTGACCTGGCAGCGGTAATTGTGG
>JANYJN010000502.1 GCA_025358475.1 Candidatus Solibacter sp. | reverse complement strand
GGCGGGAATCTGCACGTCCACCTGATAGAGCCCCATGAAGCCCGGCGCCAGACCGCTGTAGGCGGCGGAAACCGGCGTGGCGCCGATGTAGACGGTCGGCTGGAGAGTGGTCCGCGAGAAGCCGCCGGAGATTCGTGTGGGCCCGAGGCCCGTGCAGTAGATCTCGATGTAATCGCCGGCGCGCACGGGGGTGGTGAGCGCACTCACCGTGGTATTGGCGTGCAGCACCGCCCCGGTGAAAATGCCGGGCTGCACGCCGACCAGGCTGATGGTAGAGGAGACCTGCAGCCCGGAAGGAGAGCTCACCGTGATGACGTTCGGGCCCAGCGGCGTCAGCGCCGGTATGTAGAAGTTGACCTGGGTATCGCTCGCGTAGAAGGGCCGCACGTCCACGCCGTTGAGCAACACGCTGGCAGTACTCAGATTGATGCCGAAAAGCGTTGCCAGCGATCCGGGGGCCACTCCAGCAACATACGAAGCCGCATTCACCACGGCCGAAATCACCGGCACCGCGCTGCCGGCCATCAGCGTCAGGGCGACCGTGGGCGCTGCTACCAGCGAAAGGTTGAGCTGGTTGACGCTCCCCGCTCCGGGCGTCCATTGGAAACTGGCCTGGCCGGCCGCATCGGCGGTGGCCGTGGCGGGCGTCACTTTGCCCCCCGCGGCAGCCGCCTGGATAAGCGCACCCGGATACGGCAACCCGTTGGCATCGGTCAGGCGAACCACGACAGGCGCGGGCAGAACGCCGGTGGAATTGGGCACCTGGTTGTCGCCGGAGACCGCCCGCAGCGTGAGTTGCGAAGGCGCGGCCACCTGCACCCGCGCGAAGGCGGTTTCGTAACTGGAATCCGCGGGGGTGGCCAGCAGTTCCTCCACTCCGGCCTTCTTCCCCACAACGGTAAAGGACGCGCTGGTGGCGCCCGCGGCAATGGTCACCTGCGCCGGCACTTGCGCCAAACCGGCCCGCGACGCCAGTTGCACGGCGAGATCCGTCCTGGGCGGCGTTTGCAGGGTAAGGGTTGCGGTGGCGCTGCCCCCCTCAACCACGCCGGCCGCCGGGAACAGCGACAGGTGCATGCCGCGGTTCAACGTGGTATCGGCGGTCCCCAGATTGGCGGAGAATCTGGTGTAAGCCTCCGCGAACTGGTGGCTATAAGTTTCCACTTGCTGCACGTTGGGGGCAATCACACTGTCCTGCGCGCCTTCGGGCACCAACAGGATGAAGCCGAAACGGAAGCGGTGCTGCGCCACCGTGTAATCCGGGATGCGCCGGCCGACGGCCTGGATAACGTCGTTGACGCTGATATTCAAGCGGTCCCCGGTGAAGGCAACGCCGCTCGCCGGATGGCCGAGGGGCGAAACGCTGGGGTGCAACACCACGAAGGTGTCGGGAACCTCGGTGGACGGAGCGAGGCCCATCAGGTATCGATCCAGCGGCGCGAAGCCCTGCGAGACCTTCGCAGTCACGAAATGTCCCGTACTGCTTTCGGTGATCTGCTCGCCTTCGTCCAGCGACGCCTCGGAGTTGAACACGAAACTCCAGTGCGCGCCGCCGTACCCGATCATGGGTTTGGCGTTTGGGTTGTTTGGATCGGGAATGCTGGCGTAAGCCAGAAACAGGTGGCCGGACTCGTGCCCCAGAACGGTCAGCGGGGTATCCTGAGCCGCGGCGCGCACCGTCACCAGTGCGTTTACATCCAGTGGATAGTCTTCCAGCTTCCCCATGTTCATCACGCTCCGCAGGCGCGCCGGGGACCCGTACTGCGCGCCGTAGTCGGCGAGCGGTACGCTGTAGCCGGTGGCGCTGGAACGCACCGTGGACTCGTATGCCAAAGCGCCGGTCATCGCGGCGACGTGCACGTTGTTGTAGATCACCAGGTAATCGTAGGCGTCGTCGTGAGTCTCGTAGAACCGCTGTGCGACCGTGACGATATCGATTTCCTGCGTGCCGCCGAAGCGCTCCGCCACCGCCGCGGCATATTCCGCCGAGGTGTCGTTATGGAACGAAACGATGCTCGTACCGGGTGCCGCCGACCCGGGAGCGATCCCCACCACGGCGCTAGTGGGAGTGACGCCGGAATAAGAGAACTGAATGCTGCCATCCACATAAAGACGCACCTGGAATGTCTGCGCTTTGCGGAGGCCGGAATCCGAATACTCTGGCACGCTGACCCAACTGAAAACCACATGGCTCGCGTCGGCAAAAAAGCGCACGCCGCCACCGGGTTGCGAGGGGTCAAGATCGACGAACAGCGGCGCGATGCGCGGCGGCCCGCCGGTCAAACGGCCCAACGAGCGGCTGGTGCTGGCGCTCTCCGCGGCAGTGAAGGTCAGGTTGCCGTCGGAATTAAGGAATACCTGCCGGTAAGTGGCGCCGTAGAACGGGAAAGCGAAGGGCAGGGTGAACTGGCGCGAATCGTCGTCGCCCAGCGCCACCACCAGGCTGCCGTGATCGGCGGCGCTGCCATCGTAGCCCGGTCCCGAATAGGCGTAGCGATAGCGTGGAGTTCCGCCGGCGGCAGGGGTGAAGGTGAGGGTCGCGTTGTCGAGGTTGAACTGGTTGAATGTCTCGACTACGCCATCCCTGTTCTCTATGATCGCCACATTTCCGATATCGCGATTAGTGGAAGCCGCAGCCGCCGCCAGAGGCCTGAATCGGGCGGCGCGCGCGCGTTCGGCTTGGCGATGCAGGAACAGGACCTCGGCCGGCGTGGTGCCGGTGGTGCCGCAACCGGCCGTGCCGTGACGCGCCATTACCGGCGCGGCGATCATCGCAATCGCAAGAGAAAGGAACCCAAGGTGGCGCATAACTTAGATGCTCTTATTCTGACACGAAGGCGTAAGCCCGGTTTACACAGCGTTACAGGCGCGCGCCCCGCTAACCTATCGCGCCCTTCGTCGTCTTATCTTGTGAAGCAGATCAGAGGGGATGGAGGCCGTAACCGGCGCTCCACCGCTCCATTACGGGCCTGCCGGCGGCCGGCCCGCTAACCAACTGAACCGAAAGACGAGGTATCTCCGATGCTCAATCGAGTTGTGTCCGTATGCAGCTTTTTCATGGTGATTCTGTCCGTAGTGGCCTTCGGGCTGGGTGTGTGGTGGACTTTGCTGGGCAGGATCAGCTCAGGCGATGGCGTGTTCATGCTGTCCGGCTGGTTCGTGTCCGCAATAGTGTTTTCGTACCGCGCTATCGATCCCGCTTATCTGGACGCAGTCTCCATTATCAAGGGACGGTAGGGCCTCGCTCCAACCCACCAATCGCTCCCTCACGGTGGCGGTTCGGATTAGCAGGCGAAGAGAACGGGGCCAAGGCCGAGGAATCGCTCTCTCCCGGTCTTGGCTCGACTTGGGGTCCACGCTGCCACTTCTGTTTTTCACGCGTGACATGCTAAGGGCCGGCGCAAGAATAATTTCACAGTGGTTAAATAATAGCCGTGGCGCACGCAGGAGTGCGTGCGCCACGGCCGCACACTGCCAAGTTATTCCTGCGTGGTGCCTAAGGCGCCGGCTTGAAGACCAGCGTGCTCTTCACATCCACCTTGCCGAACTGCATGGGGTAGCTGCGCGCGTTGTAGTAGTCCGCCCACTGATCCTTGTAGTGGCTGGACAGAACCTGGCCGGATTGTCCGATCGGGATATTCAGTAGAGAACGATCCCAGTCGCCCAGGTCCGCGTTCATGCGCATCGAAGGAGCCAGTGCGCGCGTAGTTTGCTTCACCGTCGTGCTGGACCCGCTCATCGGCGTTGGTCCGATATCGAAGTACTTGCCCACTAGCGGCACCTCGTGCAGCACCGGATTATTGATGGCGACGCGCAGGTACTCGCCGTAATGCCAACGTTGGGGGTCGCGGCCCTGTATGCGGCGGCCTTCCTCCACGGCGTCGGCCAGCGCGCGCAGTAACATCTCGTCGTAGTCGCCGAACCAGCCGGCGGGACGCTCCCTCAGCAAGCGCTCCACCACCACCGGCGCCAGGTTAAACTCGTAGGCCAGCCCGGTGGCCGCCGACGCATTCTCGGCCACCGCGCGGCGCACGTGCTGGTACGCCAGCGTGACCAGGAACGGTGCGGCCCTGTCCTTGTCCATCTGGCCATTCCAGGCGCGCAACAGGTCCACCGCGCCATCCAGGCCGGGGTTGTGCGCGTTGCGTTTCTGGTACGCGCCCACTAGTTGGCGCGCCAGGAAATGGCTGAACGCCGAGTAAACGTCCTTCTGCACGGCCAGCAGGTCCCGGGCGCGCCAACCGTTGCGCGCGGAGAGCAGCGCGCGAATTTGTTGAGCGCGGTATGGCGGCGCGAAGTTGCCGTTGACGGGGTAGGGAAAGCTCTCGGGAAACGTATTCTGGTTGGCCGAAACAATCAGCCCGCTCGGAGGGTTGTAGGCGCTTGGCAGCTCGTCGAATGGAATGTAGCCGTCCCACTCGAAGTTGCCCGCGGCGCCATCCACCGGGACGTCGCCGCGATAGCCGTGCCGCCGCGGCAACGCGCCGGCCGCGTGGTACCCGATATTGCCATCCACATCGGCGTACACGAAGTTCGATCCCGGACCCGGCAACCGCGCGATCGCGGCCGTGAACTCCCGCCAGTTCCCCGCGCGATCTATATCCAGGAACGGATATTGCAGCATGCCGCGCTCGGCCGCCGTCCAGCGCAGCGCCAGCCGCTCCGTGCCGTCGGCAAGAAAAACGGGCCCGTGGCGCGTCACCCACGTCGTCATCTCCACGCTGGGCTGGCCCTTCACGCGAATGATCTCGCGCTCGCCGCGCGCCTGCTCCACCTGACCGCGGAACAGGTATCGTCCCGTACGGTCGTCCAGTTTCTCTATGTAGAGGTCCTGCACGTCGAAATGCAGGTTAGTGATGCCCCAGGCGATCCGTTGGTTGTGCCCCACGATGATGCCCGGCGTGCCCGGCAGCGCGACGCCCGCCACACTGAGTCCGGGCGCCTCCAGGTGTGTCATATACCAGGTGCCGGGCAGCGAATATTCCAGATGCATGTCGCTAGAGAGCAGCGGCTTGCCCGACGCCGTGTGACTGCCCGCGATGGCCCAGGAGTTTGACCCCGCGCTGGCATCGCCCATCCCGCGCATCGGGTATAGGAACTCCACCTTGGCGTGGTCGCCCTGCGCCATCAGGTTGTTCTTGACAATCTCGTCCTTCCAGGTGGTGGTCAGGTTGCGGTACATGTGCAGGCACAGCAGCAGGCAATCCACCACGCTCCACGGCCGCGGCTGGTAGTTGAGAATGGTGAATTCCAACGGCAGATTGTGCAGGTGCGTGGCGATGAACTGGTTGACGCCGCGGGCGTAGGCGGCGAATGCCGCGCGGTCCGCCGCCGGCAGCGCGACGTAAGCGTCCTCGGCGACGCGCCGAAGCCGAAGTTTGCGCGACTCGCGGTCGCTTTCC
>JANYJN010000479.1 GCA_025358475.1 Candidatus Solibacter sp. | reverse complement strand
CAACTCGCGCACCCACTCTGGCGCCGCGCTCTCCGTGGGGCAGCACCGCTTGCACGCCCGATACCCCGCGAACAGCGCATCCTTCACGGTGGCGAAGAACTCGACATTTTCGGGACGCGGCTTTCTCGCCGGGCACGCGGGTAGGCAGAAGATCCCGGTGGTCCGCACCGCGGTGTAGAACACGCCGTTGTAGGACGCGTCCGACGCCAGAAAGGCGCGTTGCATTTCATTGGTTGACGGCAGCACTTGCATGAACAGAGTCTACCCGCTCGATGTCCTGGCGCGCCACCGAAAAAAGCGCGCCGAACTCCGCCGGAAGTGTTAGCGGGAAGGCCGGCCCGCGTCCAGTAAGGGCAGCAACGCGGTCAGCAGTCCGATGGCGGGCAGAAACGCGCAGACCCGGTACACGTTACTCGGTTCCCCCAGCGTCCGCCAGCCCAACAAGGCGGCGCCGACACCACCCGCGCCGAAGGCGAGGCCGAAGAACCATCGGCTCGGGGAAGAGTGCGGGTATATGCATATCGACGGTCTACGGGCCGACGCGGATCTGAGTGACACGGATCTGAGTACCAACCGCGGCGAATAGGGCGGCGACAGACGCCTCTATCCACGCGGCGCGGAGGAGACAAAGTGTCCATCCACTGACCGGTGTGCGCCTTGGGACTGAGACGTGCGACACGGTAGGAAAACGCGTGGAACGCATTTTGAGGATGGCCGGGCCGGCCTGCGGCCCGTGGTTCCGTTCACTGTTTGGCGGGAGGCGGCGGCATTTCGGAGACAAACTCCGGGCTCAGGATCTGCACCTTGGCTTCCCGATCCATCCCGCGAAGCCACTCGTCAGAGCGGATGTTCTTCAGTTCGTTGTAGATCTCGTCGCGCACATCGGAGAGCGGCCGCACCGTGACTTCTTCGGCGCGCAGCAGGTAAAAGCCGTTCGGCTGCTTGAGCGGTTCGCTGACGTCGCCTTTTTTTAGCGCGAACACCGCCGCGCGGAAGGCGTCGGGGATGTTATCGCTGCTATGCAGCGTGGCGAAATCGCCATCCTTCTCCCGCGAGGTCTCGTCGTCGGAGTTCTCCTTCACCAGCTTGACGAAATCCGCCCCACCCTTGATCGCGGCCAGCAGTTTGCCCGCTTTTGCCTTGGCCTCGGCTTCGGTTAGCGGTCTCTTCCCCTTTTTTGCGCTGCTGGCTGCCGCATCATCGGTGAACGCGATGTAGATCGCCTTGACCCGAACGTGCGTGTATTTCCGCTTGTTGGAATCGTAGTATTTGACGATCTCGGCAGGTTCCACCACAATGAGGTTGACGGCGGCGCCGATCTCGGCCGTGGCCAGCACATTCATCCGCGCGTAGGCTAAGGTCTCCTTGTACGGGCTTTGCTGGTCCAGTTTTGCGTCTTCGGCCATCTTGGTTAGTTTGCGCAGCAATTCCCATTGATGCAGCCACTGTGCGCGATTGCGCAAAGCCATCTGCTGGTTGGCTGGCGGCAGGGCTTCATAAATCCTCTTAAACTCTCCCATGGTGAGCCTGGTGCCGTCACCTAAGATGGCGACCTCCGTCTCATCGGGGAGATTTGGTAGCGCGGGCGGCGCCGGCGCCGAACCTGGCGCGGTCTGTGCCCAAATGGCGCTAAAGCTTGCGAATGCGAGTAAACAAAAGACTTTCATAGCGGGATACTTCTCAGCTTATCACGTCCTTTGCCCCTACTTTACCGCGCTGCGCGCATCGCCGCGTTTGACCTGCACCCGCCGCCGGCCCTCCTGCAGATTCCCGGCCGCCCTCTGCCGCGCCGCATCGCTGATCTGCACGCGATTGTTGACCACCACGGCGCCGGCCGTTCGGCACATCCGCGTGGCCGTACCCTTATGTTGTACAACGTCGGTCTTGCCGTCGATGGTGGCCACGCCGCCCTGCACCCGCACCGTGAACTTGTCCGTGTTGATCTTGGATTTGGCGAACTTGGCGCGAATGACCGCCTCCAATTGCGCATCGCTCAGCTTTGGCTGGACCGTCACCCGCTTCGCCGCGCTGCCAACGGCCGGCCGCGGACGGTTCGCCGTCGCTGCCTGGGGCGGCACCGCCGCCCACGCTCCGGCGGTGATAAAGGACGCCGCCACCCACATTCTCAAATTTGTCATAACCCACCTAGTTGCGGCGATTCTCCGTAGTTCTCAGAATTCTGTGCTAAAATGAGGGGTTTCCAAAGGCTTTTCTAGAGTTCGATGCCCGAACAGATCCTACTGCAAGGCAAAATCCTGGGCACGGAGGAGTTTCTTTTGGCGGGTCCCGCCGAAGGACGCTCCGTGCGTTCGGCCGGTGAAGATCTACTAGCCGGCAAATCGCAGTGGATTACTCTGCTGTGCGAAGTGCTGCCGCGCGCCCTCCTGGCCGAACTTGGGCTGGCGCGGATCCTGCTGGGCTCTAGTGGCGGCGGCCAGTTCCTGGTGGTGCTGCCCGGGAGCGTTCGCGAGGCTGCGGAAACTTTCCTTGCCGCCGCCGCCGCGCAGGTTTCCGATCTCAGTTCTGAACGCGTCAAGCTGGTCTGGGCCATCACCGACAACCTCGGCGATTGGGCCATCATTCGTAAGCGCCTCAACGAGGAACTGCAGGGCAAGAGCAACGCCCCGTTGCGGAATATCGGCTCGGCCGCGTTCCAGCCGTTTATCGCGCCTCCGGTCAACGATTCGGACCTGTATTTCGCCCGCGAATTGGGCACCAAGGTGCGCGAGGCAACGCAAATCGGCTGGTCGCCCGAGAATCCCGGCAAAGTGATCCCTGGCGAAGGCAAGCACACCTGGAGCGCCACCACCAACCTTTCGCCGGACGGCATCATGCTGGCCCGCCACGCCGCGGCCAGCGATGACGGCAAGCAGATCGCGCCCGTGCAAACTTTGGGGCGCCGCGCCCAGGGCCGCTCCAACTGGGGCGTGCTGCGCGGGGATGTGGACAATTTCGGGCTCCGCCTGCGCCGCGTGCATTCCATCGAAGAACACGTGCCGCTTTCCGTGCTGTACAAGCAGTTCTTCGCCGGCGAACTCGAGGTGCTTTGTTCCTTTCCGGAGTTCTTTAGGAAGGTCAGCATCATTTATTCCGGCGGCGACGATTTTGCCGTCTACGGCTCCTGGGATGCCTTAATCGCGCTGGCCCGCGAGGTGCAGCGCCTGTTCCACCGTTTCACGGAAGAGAACCTGAAGGAGTATCCAGGTGCCGAAGGCAAAACCATTTCGATGGCGATTGCCCTGGCGCCGGAGACGTATTTCCCGATTTCCACGGTGTACGAAGAGGCCGGCCGCAACCTGGATCTGGCCAAGGCGGCGGGCAAGGACTGCATCTACCTGCTGGGGCGCATTCTGGAATGGCGCCACCTCAACGATGCAGCCGACCTCAAGGATACCGTAACCCGTCTGATTCATGACTTCCGGATGTCCAGGCAGTTCCTGTATCAACTGCGCAGTTTCTACCGGCGCGACGCTAACGGCGGCGGCACCGACATCCAGCGCACCTGGCGTTTCCAGCGGCGTTTCAACCGGATTCTGAGCGGCACGCGCGACCGCGAATTCCAGAAACTGCGCAGCCATCTGATCAGCGAGATGGTGGGCAGGAAATCGGCAGAGGTGAAGTTGCGGCCCGCGGGCCTGGTGGCCCTGGAATGGGCCAGATTGGTGACAGAGGTTTAGCACATGGCAGAAGAGCAGCAAGAGCAACCGAAGGAAAACCGTCCGCCGCGGACAGGTCGCGGCGCGCAGAGTTCCCCCCAGGGGTCCGGACCGCGCAGTGACCGTCCGGGCGGTGACCGTCCGCGTAGCGACCGTCCCGGCGGTGATCGTCCAGGCGGCGATCGTCCCGGCGGTGACCGCGGTGACCGTCCCGGTGGCGACCGCCGCGGATTCGATCGCGGACGTCCCGAAGGCCCGCCGGAAATCGAGCTGGAGAAGCTGATTGGCGACAGCCTGTACCTGGACAACCAGGCGCATGCCATTGTGAGCCGCATGCGCGATATGGATTCTGGCACTAAGAGCCAGCTCCGCCGTCTCTACAGTGCCGTGCGGCGCGCCGTGCGGGCGCCGGATAGCGAGCGGCAGCATGAGTTCGTCATGTTGCGCGCCCGTCTGGCCTATACCATCGCGCGCCACGGGCTGCGCAGCCTCGACCAGATCGAGAAGTTGCTGCTCCAGGTGACGCGCCGCAACGACAGCCGCGGATACGAACGGTTCAAGGATTTATTTGAGGCCATCGTGGCCTACAACGAGTAAAGATGAGCGCACATACCTCCCAAACCGAGTTGAAACTGATCGGGAAGCTGATCCTCGAAGGCGAAATGCTCTGTGAAACCGGTCTCCACGTGGGCGCCGGCAAGGGCTCGCTGGAGATTGGCGGCAGCGATAATCCCGTGGTCAAGGATGCGTTCGGCCGGCCGTACGTGCCGGGCAGCTCACTGCGCGGCAAGATCCGTTCGCTGCTGGAGCAATCCGGCGGCCTGGCGGTGCCGAGCGAGCTGGTCTACCTCTCGCGCCGCAAGGGGCAAGAGGTACGCATCCACCAGAGCGACCGCCCCGACGACGAAATCTGTTTGCTCTTTGGGCGCAATCCCGGGCGCATGGAGCGCGTGCAGGGCGATGCTCTCGACATGTCGCAGGCCACCCCGGCGCGGCTCGCCGTCTTCGACGCGCCGCTCAACCCCGAGAGCATCACCCCGCAGATGCGCGAGAATCTGGATGACGAGCTCACCGAAGTCAAGAGCGAGAATGCCATCGACCGGATCACGTCGCAGGCGAATCCGCGGACCCTGGAACGTGTCCCCATGGGCGCCCGCTTCCGAACGCGTTTCGTGATGGACGTGCTCTGCGATGAGGATGCCCCGCTGTTTATGCGCGTTCTGGAGGGCTTGCGCCTGCTGGAAGACGACGCCCTCGGCGGCGGCGGTTCGCGCGGCAGCGGCCGCGTGAGCTTCTCCAACCTGCGCCTGGTGTGGCGCAATAAGAGCTACTATGCGACCGGCGCTCCCGAAAAAGAGATTAGTTCCGGCGCCACACTCGCGGCCATTCAGGCGGCCGTCAATCAATCGGCATTTTCCTTTGTGCGCGAGGAGTAAATGAACCCGGGACTGGTCGTCAAACTGCGACCCGCCGGCCCCTGGCGTATCGGGCCGGACTCGGGCGCTCGCAACCGCGTGGACGCGATCTATCACAGTGACTCGCTGTATAGCGCGGTCACCAGTGCCATGTCGCGCATGGGTTGGCTTTCCGCGTGGCTGGACGCAACCGCGCGCAGCCAGACGCCCGCCGTGTGCTTCAGCTCCTGCTTCCCGTTCCTCGACGATATTGGTCTCGTGGTGCCCCCGCGCACCATCTGGCCGCCTACGTCGCCTCTGGCGATGTCGGCGCGAGTGCGTTGGAAGAGCGCGCGCTTCATTCCACTCAGCGTGGTGGAATCGATTCTTTCCGGCAAGAAGCTCAACGAGAATCAATGGAGCGTGGATGGCGCGAGCGGATGCCTGGTACCGGCGGGCAGGCCCGGTCCATTCCGCACCAGTGTCCGCTGGAACGCGGCGGTGGATCGTTTGAACGGTTCCAGCGAACGCCACGCCACGGCATGCATCGAATTTCGCGAGGGATGCGGGCTGTGGACCGTCGCCGGTTTCCACGACGAGGCGGCCCGCGACCAGTGGCAGGAGCGAGTGAGAGCCGCCTTCCGCCTGCTGGCCGACACCGGTTTCGGCGGCGAGCGGTCGCGCGGTTGGGGCAGGGCGGAAACTCCCGAGTTTGTGGAAGGTATGCTGCCCGGCTTGATCATCGAATACCGGCGCAAGGAAGCGTCAGTCGCGGCGCCGCCGATTGAAGAGCCCCCGATGACAGAGCCTCCTCCCGCGGAAGAACCGTCGCCAGAGCCGCCGATTGAGGAACCGCCGGTCGAAGAGCCTCCCATGACAGAGCCTCCTCCTGGCGAGGAACCAGGGTCTAAAGGCGAGCCGCCGGCGGAAGCTGTCGCACCGGCATCGAAGAAGGCCGCGGAACTTGCGTTCGAAGCCGAGGGCGCTCCGCCCGCCGAAGCGGAACCCGCCGCGCCGCTAGTGGAAGCTGTCGCACCGGCATCGGAGAAGGCCGCGGAGCTTGCGTTCGAAGCCGAGGGCGCTCCGCCTGCCGAAGCGGAATCGTCCGCATCCATAGTGAAACCTGTCGCACCGGCATCGGAAAAGGCCGCGGAACTCGCGTTCGAAGCCGAGGGCGCGCCGCCCGCCGAAGCGGAATCCGCCGCGACAGCAGTGGAACCTGCAAAACTGGAAACCGTGCCTGCCGGAGACCGCGCCGAGGCCGCGCTCTCCGAGGCGAGCATGGCAGCCGCCGTGCGGGCACCCGATCGAACCGAGCCGATGCGAGTGGCTCAGGCACGCCAAGCGCCTCCCCCCGTCCCCTCCGCCTCCGTCCACTTGCAGGCCCACTGGCTGCTCTCGCTGTTCACCCCCGCGGCGGATGACGCCGTGGATTGGGGGCGCGGCAGCTACGCCGTTGTTGCCCGCGGCGGCCGCATCGACAGCCCGTCGGGAAGCGGCGAACTCAAGAAACAGATTCAGATGGTGGCCGAAGGCTCGGTCCTGTACGCGGACGGAGTGCCGCTGGGCGCCGCCCCCGACGTTGCGCCGGACGGGTTCGCC
>JANYJN010000746.1 GCA_025358475.1 Candidatus Solibacter sp. | reverse complement strand
GGCGTCGCGGTGCTTGGCATCGCGATGGATGAGGAGGGCGCCGCACGTGTCCAGCCGTTCCTCAAGAAGCACCCGATGGACTACCCGGTGGGCCTGGGCGGCGAAGCGCTCAACAAGCAGTACAACCTGGAGCAACTGCCGGTGACGCTGGTGTTCGACCGCACGGGGAAGCAGGTGAAGCGCTTCGAAGGCTTCACCGCGGAAGCCGATCTGCTGTCCGCCGTCAAGCAGGCGCTATAGGCTGGGTTGCCCGCGCCGCCGAACACCCTGTAAGAATGTGGATGTGACCAATTACGCCGTGGTGATTCACGAAGAGGCGGAGGGTGGCTTCCGGGCCGAAGTGCCGGCGTTGCCAGGCTGTTACTCGCAGGGCGAATCAGTCGCGGAACTCATGGAGAACGTGCGTGAGGCGATTGCTGGCGTGCTGGAAGTCCTGAAGGAGCAGGGCAGCCAGCCTGAGTCGAATATTCAGATCCTGGAGGTCGCTGTGTGACGCCGATCACCGGCGCCGAGCTGTGCCGTCTCCTGGAACTGAGCGGGTAGACGAAGTCCGGAGAGCGGAAAGTGCTCTCAATCCCGGTTCACGGCAATCGGGATCTCAAGCCGGGACTTGCCGCCCACGTGGCTCGCGATGCGAACCTGAAGTGGTAGGGCATTCCTTCCGCGTCCGCCGTGCATACCCCTTACTTCTCCAGCCAGCCGAGCATCGCTTCCCATTCCAGAATCACCCGGCTGGGGCGCCCCTCCTCCCCCAATTGGACGAGCGCCGCATCCACCCTCCGCGCCTGCAAGGCGAAGTACAATTCTTCCGCGCCGGGGTCGGCGCCGTCCGCCAGCACCAGCGTGGGGGTGTGGAAGTTGCCGGCGAAGTAGACCGGCGAGTGCTGCACATATTGCTGCGGGTCTTCCCAGGGCATGGCGCCCATCCACGCGGCGGCGCGTTGGATGCCATCGGGGGCGCGGGCCACATCCGTCACCCAATCGGCAACGGCATGGCGCACCACGGCGGCCCGAAAGCGGTCGGTGTGGCCGATCGCCCAGGCGGCCAGCAGCCCGCCGGAAATGGACAACCGGGTGGGATCGACATAGCCTTTGGCAATCAGGTGGTCCACGCCGCGCATCAGGTCGTCGAAATCGTCGCCCGGGAAGCGCGAGCGGATCAGGTTGCCGAACTCCTCGCCATAGCCGGGCGTGCCGCGCGGGTTGGCGCACAGCACCACAAAGCCGCGCGCGGCGAAGATCTGCGCGCGCAGACGGAATTCCCCGCCGCACATGCGGCGCGGCGCATCGTCCACTTCCAAAAGCAGCGGATATTTCCTGGCGGCGTCGAAGGCGGGCGGTTTGACAATCCAGCCCTGTATGGTCTTGCCGCCGGAGGCATACTGAATTTCTTCCACCGCGCCGGCATCGCGAGAGGCCAGCAGGGCGGCGTTGGCGGCGGCCAGTTTGACCGGCTTGGCCGGCAGGTCCACCGGGAACATGACCAGTTCGGCGGACGCGCCGGATGTTTCGCGGACGGTGACGGCGCGGCCATTATCGGCCAGCGAAAAACCACGCAGCCGCTCCGCCTCCTTGGTCACCTGGCGCACCGAGCCATCGTTACGCGCCGCGTAAACGTGGGTGGCGCCGCGATCGTCGGCCAGGAAGTAGACGGTGCGCGATTCGTTGCTCCACTGGACCAGGGACACGTCGCGATCCAGCACGCCGGCCAGCACTTTGGCGCGGCTGCCATCGGCGTTGGCCGCGTAGAGCTTGGTGGTGACGTAGCTCTGCGTTTTGGATTCGCGCGCCAGCCAGGCGATGCGGCGGCCATCGGGCGAGGGCACGGGCGCTTCGTCCGGACCCGCATGACGGGTAATCTGGCGGGGCGCGCCGCCGGCCATTCGCACGGCGTAGATTTCGCCCCCTTCGAGAGCGTGCGCGGCGTCGGGCGGCGCACCGGCGGAGACCAGAATCGCTTGTCCTTCCGGCATCCAGGCAGGCTCGCCACGTATGTCGAGATCGGCGTCGGGATCGGCCAGGGGAAGGGCGCGCGGCGTGCCTCCCGCCGCGGGAATCACGAACAGTCGCACGCGCGCAGCGGGGCGCCGCAGCAGGGGGAGAATGGCGGCAGGCGCCCAGGCGGGGGGCGGGCGCGGGGCCGCCAGACGCGCCGTGAACGCGAGCGAGGCGCCATCCGGCGACCACGCGACGGTCAATGGCGGCGCCTCCAGGTTTGTGATCCGCCGGCCCGCGCCGGAACCGAGCCGGCGCTCCCAAATCTGCGGCGTGCCGTCCCGGTCGGAAAGGTAGGCGAGCGAGGCGCCGTCGGGCGACCATGCGGGCGACGTGTCGCGCCACGGCCCGTCGGTCAGGCGGCGCGGCGCGGCGTCCACTCCGGGGGCCGTCGATACGGTCCACAGATTGGAGCAGGCGCGGTCGCCGTCGCGCAGGTTCCAGCTTTCCACGTAGACCACGGAAGTGCCCTCCGCGTTGATCCGCGGAGCGGAGATGTCGCGGAAGTCCCACCAGTCCCCGGGAGTGAACTGCTGGCCGGCGGGCGCGCAGGCGGCGACGAAAAACAGGAGGCAATGGGCACTACGCAAAGGGAAAGCTCCGAACGGACCAGTCTCGCACATCCCCGGGCCCCAGAACGTGAAAAAACAATTGGCCGCCGATGAACGCCGATGAACGCGGATAAAACCAGGGGTGCTTATCGGCGTTCATCGGCGGCCCGACCCGGGCTTATGCCACTTAAATCGCGATTTTGAAACAAATGGCGTGATCGCTCGGCCTCTCGGGCGGAAGCGTCACGCGCAGGGACTGTTCGTCCTGCGTGAATTTAAGCTTGCCGCGGTAGCCCAGCAGTTCCAGGCCGCGGATCTTTGCCACCGCAAGCTTGCCGCCCAGTGCCAGCGTCGGGATGACGGCCTCGCGCTCCGGCCATCCCATGACGAAGGCGTACAGCGTGCCGTTCTTCGTGGTGTAGCGGACGTCGCTGGCGGTCAGGTCTTTGCGGTTGCGTTCATTGAAGGCGGTGTTTTCCGCCACCGGCGGAGCCGCGCTGCCGGCGATCTTCCAGGGACGCGTGCCGTAGATGCCCTCGCTGTTGACCGCCATCCATTTGGCGATCTCTTCCACGGTCTTGAGTTCCTCGTCATCCGGCTTGCCGCTGTTGGGCAGAGGAACGTTGAGCATCAGGTTGCCGTTGCGGCTGACAATGTCGCACATCAAATCCACCACGTTTTTGCCGGTCTTATACTTCTGGCCTTTCTTGTAGTGCCAACTGCCGATGCAGGTATCGGTCTGCCAGGGATCGGGCAGGATGTCGCCGGCCACGCCGCGCTCAATATCGAGCGCGCATGTTCCCTGCTCGCAATCCTTCTTGACCTTGCTGGTGTAGATGCCGTCCGGCACCTGGTTGTAGTAGTGGGAAACCAGTTTGTAGCCCCACTCGCCGAACGGGATGCCGCCATCGGTGTAGAGCATGTCGGGCTTGTACTTATCCACCAGATCCTGTATGCGCAGGAAGTAGAGCCGCTTCCAGGAATCGGGGGCCACCCGGCTCATCGCCTGGGTGGGGATGGGCTGATCCTTGGGGAACGGGTGGTAGAGATCGGCGTAGGCCGGGTCAATGCCATCGTAAGGGACGCCGGCGAGCGGGCCCGTCTTATCGGCGCCGTGACTCACCGCCAGCCAGTTGTAACTGTTGGAGAGATGCTCGCTGACGGCGAACTTCAGTCCGTTCTTGCGGGCCGCGGCGGCAAACAGGCCGACGACGTCCTTCTTCGGTCCGGTGGCCACGGCGTTCCAGCGCGGCTGGTGTTTGGAGTTCCACATGTCGAAGTTATCGTGGTGGACGCCCATGGACATGAAGTATTTGGCGCCGGCTTTTTTATAAAGCTGGATCAGGTGTTCGGCGTCGAACTCGCGCCCGTGCCAGGTGAGGGCGACATCCTTGAAGCCGAATTTGGACGGGTGGCCGTAGGTCTCGACGTGATACTTGTACTGCGGGCTGTCCTGCATGTACATGTTGCGCGCATACCAGTCGCCGAATTCGGCGGCGGATTGCGGTCCCCAATGGGCCCAGATACCGAACTTGTAGTCGCGGAACCACTCGGGAATGCGGTACTGCTTGAGGGATTCGGCGCCGTTGAAGGGGCCTTTGGCAATTTCTGGAATTGTGTCCTGCGCCTGTGAACGGCGCGGCAGGAGGAGTGCGGGCGCGACAGCGGCGAGCCCTAATACGGAGCGTCTGGTGATCGGCATGGGAACCTCAGTCATCGGTTACTTTAGCGCAAAGAGCGCGCGAGGTGGTACAGGGCCGAAAAACCACCGTGTGGCTTGGTGGCGCGGACCCACTGCCGGCCGCTGCCGGAACGACGAGATCAGCAGCTTGCAGGGTGCCAGCAGGCCGACAGGGGCGTCGGCCGCGGACCAGGGGGTCCACCCCGCCAAGCCAGCCGTTCTAGCGACAGTGGTCAGGTTTTTCATGGGATTTCGCGGGTCGAAGACCCAACCCAACAGGCCAGATGGACAGGCCAGGAGGCCTGTCCTACACTACTTCTTCGGACCAGCTTTCCAGCACCTGCTTGACCTTCGTCATGAACTGGTCGGCCAGAGCGCCATCGATCAGGCGATGGTCGAAGCTCAGCGAGAGATGGCAGATACTGCGGATGGCGATGGCGTCGTCGATCACCACGGGGGTCTTGTCCACCGTGCCGACGCCCATGATGGCGACTTGCGGTTGGTTGATCACCGGCGTGCCGGTCAAACTGCCGAAGCTGCCGAAGTTGGTGATGGAGAACGTCCCGCCGGCCACCTCTTCGGGCTTGAGTTGCCGCGAGCGGGCGCGCGCCGCCAGATCCACGATGGAGCGCTGCAGGCCGAGCACGTTTTTCTCATCGGCGCCGCGAATTACGGGGACGATCAGACCGTTTTCCAGCGCCACCGCGATCCCGATATGAATCTCATTGTGGTAAACGATGTTCTGGCCGTCCAGTGAGGCGTTGAGCAGCGGATACTGGCGCAGGCCGGCCACGGCGGCGCGTGTGATGAACGGCAGATAGGTGAGGTTGAAACCGTAAGCCGTCTGGAACTGCGCCTTGTGGCGTTCGCGCAGGCGGGCCACTTTGGTCATGTCCACGCGATGGATGGTGGTGACGTGCGCCGAAGTGCGCTGGGACATCACCATGTGTTCGGCGATTTTGATGCGCATCGCGCTCATCGGCTCAATGCGGGTCCTGGCCTGACCGGCGGGCGGCAGCGGGGCGGCGGCGGGCGGGGATGGCGGGGCCGCGGACTGCGACTGTGCCCCGGCGTAGGCTTCCACGTCCTGTTTGGTAATCCGGCCGCCGGCGCCCGTGCCCTTCACCTGCGTCAGATCGAGATTGAGTTCGCGCGCCATCTTGCGGACCAGCGGAGAGAGCGGACCGGCGGGCTCTTTGTCAGCGGGCTCCGGGGGCACGGCGGGCACGGCGGTCGCGGCAGGGGGAACCGCCTGCCCCACCACGGGCACTGCTACGGGCTCGGTTGGCGGCGCAGCGGCCGGGGCGGGTGTCGCCGCAGCGGCCGGAGCGGGTGGCGGTTCGGCGGGCGCCGCGGCGGCAGCGGGCTGGGCCGCCACGGCGGCGCCGCCTGCTTCATCGATACGCGCGACTACGGTGTTGATGCCGACCGTCTTGCCTTCCTCCACCAGGATTTCGGCGAGCGTTCCGGCGGCCGGGGAGGGAATCTCGGTGTCCACCTTGTCGGTGGAGATCTCAAAGAGGGGCTCGTCGCGCTCGATGCGCTCGCCGGGCTTTTTGAGCCATTTGGTCAGCGTGCCTTCCACAATGCTTTCGCCCATCTGGGGCATGACGACGTCGGTCATATCAGTTCTCCAGCATCTCGCAATCGAAAATCCGGGCGAAGTGGACGGCGAGTTTTGCGCCTACTTCGTCGAGGCTTGCACGGACGCCCAGCGCGGCCATCGAGGTCACGGGCATGGCCAATCCGCAGGGAACGATGTAGTGAAAATAGCTCAAATCGGTGGACACATTGAGCGCGAAGCCGTGCGAGGTGACCCAGCGGCTGAGGTGCACGCCGATGGCGGCGATCTTGCGCCCGCCCACCCACACGCCGGTCAGTTTGGGAATGCGGCCGGCGGCGATGCCGTAATCCGTCAGCGTGGCGATGATGGTTTCTTCCACCGCGCGCACATACGCGCCCACGTCGCGTTTCCAATCGCGCAGGTCGAGAATGGGATAGCCCACCAGTTGTCCAGGGCCGTGATAGGTGACGTCACCGCCGCGATCGGTGGCGTGGAAGGCGATACCGGCGCGCGCCAGAATGTCGTCGCCCGCCAGCACGTTTTCCAGATGGCCGTTGCGCCCCAGGGTGATCACGTGCGGGTGCTCCAGCAGAAGAAGGTGATCCGGGACCAACCCCTGCTTGCGATCAGCCGCGAGCTGGTGTTGCAGTTCGAGCGCGCTCGCGTAATCCACTCGCCCGAGTTGGCGCAGGCAGCAGCACCTTGTTGTGCAATCAGGCATTGATGGAAAGACCGTAGACGGCGTTAAACGCTTCGCCCAAGGCTTCGTACAGGGTGGGGTGGGCGTGAATGGTCTGCATCATGACTTCGACGGTCGCCTCGGCTTCCATGGCGGCCACCGCTTCGGCGATCAATTCGAATCCCTCGGGGCCGATGATGTGGACGCCGAGGATTTCGCCGTACTTTTCATCGGCCACCACTTTGATGAACCCTTCGTGATGTCCCAGTATGGTGGCGCGGCTATCGCCGGCGAACGGGAAGCGGCCCACTTTGACCTTGAAGCCCTGGGCGCGGGCCTGGGCCTCGGTGAGCCCCACGCTGCCGATGCCAGGCTGGGTATAGGTGGCGCCCGGGATGCGATTGCGGTTGATGGGCTGGGCGGGTTTGCCGGCGATGTGGGCCACCGCGATCATGCCCTCGCGCGTGGCCACGTGTGCCAGTTGCGGCGTTCCGGCCACCACGTCGCCGATGGCGTACACGCCGGGCTCACCGGTCTGCTGGTGAGCGTCCACCTTGATGAATCCGCGGTCCAGTTGCACTTTGGTGTTTTCCAGGCCGATGTTGTCCGTGTTGGGCTTGCGGCCCACCGCCACCAGCAGTTTTTCGGCGGTGAGCTGCTCCTGCTTGCCGTCCTTAGTGGTCAGGGTGAGTTTGACGCCGCTGCCCGTCTTCTCGATCTTTTCGGCGCGCGCCCCGGTTTCCACGCGGATCTTCTGCTTCTTGAAGAGACGCTCCAGTTCCTTGGAGATGTCCTCGTCCTCCACCGGCACCACGCGCGGCAGCATCTCAATCACCGTGACGTCCGTGCCGAAGCGCTTGAAGATGGAGGCGAACTCTACGCCCACCGCGCCCGCGCCGATGATGATCAGGCTCTTGGGGACGGCGGTGAGGTTCAGAATCTCGATGTTGGTGAGGATGAACTCGGGGTCCGGTTCCAGACCCGGAATCATGCGCGCCTCGCTGCCGGTGGCGACGATGATGTTTTTGGCCTCAAGCGTCTGCACTCCGGCCCCGGTCCGGACTTCCACCTTGCCGCCGCCCTTCAGCGTGGCGAAGCCGGAGACCCGTTCCACCTTGGCGCGCTTGAGCAGCATCTCGACGCCCTTGGAGTGTTTGTTGACGATGCCGTCCTTGCGCTCCTTCACCTTGGGGTAATCCAGGCGCGGGTTCTCGACGTAGATGCCTTCGGCGTCGGCATGGACGAAGCGTTCCCAGACATCGGCGGTGTGGAGCAGGCTCTTGGTGGGGATACATCCCACCAGGAGACAGGTTCCGCCGAGCCTGGCCTGCTTTTCCACGAGCGCTGT
>JANYJN010000743.1 GCA_025358475.1 Candidatus Solibacter sp. | reverse complement strand
CAGGCGCGCGCGGCTTCACAGCCGGCGTGGCCGGCGCCGATGACAACGACGTCGTACCGGTCGGGCATTGGTACCATTGTACGAGGTATGAAGATACTTGTTATCGGCGGCGGCGGAAGAGAGCATGCATTGTGCTGGAAGTTGGCCCAATCGGACGGAGTCGAGGTGTTTGCGTGCCCCGGGAATCCGGGCATGGCGCGGGTGGCCACCTGCGTCCCGGGAGAGCCCCTCAATGCCGCCCTTCACGTACACGCGGACCTGACCGTGGTCGGACCGGAGGTACCGCTGGTGGCGGGCGTGGTGGACGCCTTCCGCGCCCGCGGCATGCGCATCGTCGGACCGAACGCAGAGGCGGCCCGCCTGGAAGGTAGCAAGCTTTTCGCAAAGAACTTTTTAGAACAAAGAGCAATTCCAACCGCCGCCTACGTTGTGGTGGAGGACGCGTCACAAGCGCGCATGGCGCTGGGACGTTTCGGTTTTCCCGTGGTGCTCAAGGCCGACGGGTTGGCGGCGGGCAAGGGCGTCGTCGTGGCGCACGATGCCGCGGAGGCGGAAGCCGCCCTGGGCACGCTTACGGGCAGACTGGTGATCGAGGAGTTTCTCACCGGCGAAGAGATCAGCTTCATCGCGCTGTGCGACGGGCGCGACGCGCTGCCGCTGGCCGCCAGCCAGGACCATAAAGCGGTTTTCGATGGCGATCTTGGTCCCAACACAGGAGGCATGGGCGCCTATTGCGCCGAGGGACTGCTGAGCGAAGCCGACACGCGGATGGTGATGGACCGGGTGATCTACCCGACCGTCGAAGCCATGAACTTCACCGGCTTTCTCTACGCCGGCCTGATGATGACGGCCGACGGACCCAAGGTGCTGGAGTTCAACGTCCGGTTGGGCGACCCGGAGGCGCAGCCGTTGATGCACCGCATGAAATCGGACTTCGTGCCCGCGTTGCTAGCCGCAAGCGAAGGCAGACTTGCCGGGCAGAAGTTGGCCTGGCATGCGGGGCCGAGTGTCTGCGTGGTCCTGGCTTCGGCTGGATACCCCGGCGCGTACGAGACCGGCAAGGAGATCGACGGCATCGAAATGGCCGAAGCCAAAGGCGCCACGGTTTTCCACGCGGGAACGCGAATGCTGCATGGCCGGCTGGAGACTTCGGGAGGCCGCGTCCTGGGAGTCACGGCTTCCGGGGCCGACTTGCCGGCCGCTATCGCCGCCGCTTACGAAGGCGTGAACCATATCGAGTTCGAAGGGATGCACTACCGGCGGGATATTGCGAGCAAGGGTTTAACGCGTTTCCACAATTTGAAGTGACGGCAGAACCTCAGCGACAAAGAACCGCTGACGTGCCTTGGTGGGGCGGTCCCCCTGGACCGCGCGGGACGCCCTCGTCCCGCAGCCCCGGCAACGATATCAGCATCTCGCAGGGTACGAACAGGCCGACGGGGGCGTCGGCCGCGGACCAGGGGGTCCGCCCCACCAATGCATCGGCATTCCCATTCTTTCGGCAAAATAAGTCCCATCGGCCAAGCTTGTATGCCCTATTGTTGGCTCCGCTGCCACGGCGCCAAGCTGAACGAAAAGAACGACCACGAGTATAATTTCTCCGCGCAACCTCACAGGTTGCGGGCGCGCCGTTACGCCTGGCGGGCCAGTTCCAGGTTGCGGGCTCTCATCCAGCGCAGGCGGTTCTGGTGCTCCTGGTAGAGGGTGGTGAAGCCGGCCCAGTAGTAGCCGAAAACGAAGAGCGCCAGGAACGGGATGGTAAGGAAGTTGTAGGTGGTGACGGCGAAGACCACCATGCCCAGGAAATAAGTTCCGACTGCCAGTTCCAGGTAAGGCAGCCAGCCGCTGCGGGCGCGGTACTGTTTGTTTTCCAAACTCATCGGGCGCTCGCCGATGGCGAATTTCGGGGTGCGCACAAAGCTGGTCTCGACGCCGAAGAGGGCCTCCAACACGGCGCGGGTATTGATGATGGTAAGGCCCACGCCGACGGCCATCAGCATGGGTAGCATGAGAATGGAGCGCTTCCAGTTCTTCGGGTAGAGCTCGCGCTGCGCCACCACATAGAACAACGAAATGGACCAGAAGGACGCCGCAATCAGCGGCAGATCCAAAAACAGCATCTGCCAGACGCCCATGTAGAAGCGCACGATCATGACCGGCAGCATCAGCGCCGAAACCACGATCATCAGCGGGTAACTGATATTGGGCGTAAGGTGCATAAAGGCTTCCATCTTCTTGCGGCGCGAGATGGGCGCTCTCAGGATGGAGGGCAGCAGTTTCATGGCGACCTGGGTTAAGCCCTTGGCCCAACGCGATTGCTGCACTTGGAAGCCGTGCATTTCGACTGGCAGTTCGGAGGGGCAATCCAGGCCGGGGACGTACATGAAGCGCCAGCCCTTCAACTGCGCGCGATAGCTGAGGTCGGAATCTTCGGTAAGGGTATCGTGCTGCCAGCCGCCGGCGTCGGCGATCATGGCGACGCGTAGAATGCCCGCGGTGCCGTTGAAGTTGAAGAAATATCCGGCGCAGGAGCGGGCACCGTGCTCAAGGATGAAATGACCATCCAGCAGCATGCCCTCGACTTCGGTAAGGAAGTTGTAATCGCGATTGAGGTAGCTCCAGCGCGTCTGCACCACGCCGACGGTGGGATCGGTGAAGTAGTGGACGGTGCGCGTGAGGAAGTCCGTGGGGGGGATGAAATCGGCGTCAAAGAGCGCGACCAATTCACCGGTGGCGGTCTCCAGGCCTTCCTGGAGGGCGCCCGCTTTGTACCCGTGGCGATTCGTGCGGTGATGATACTCGATGGGGTAGCCGAGAGAGCGATAGCGTTCCACGAGGGCGGCGGCAAAGGGCGCGGTTTCGTCGGTGGAATCGTCCAGGACCTGGATCTGGAGCAAGTCCTTGGGGTAGTCCATCTTGACGGTCTCTTCGATGAGGCGCTCCACCACGTAGCGCTCGTTATAAAGAGGCAGTTGGATGGTGACGCGAGGCAGTTGAAGGAAGCGCTTCGCCGGTTCGGTTGTAGTTTTCTTTTTGTGCTTGAAATAAGTGCGGATGATGTCGTAGCGATGCAAGCCGTAGACGGACAGGACGATGAGGACGGTGAAGTAGGGGATGAGCATCGCCCAATCGAACCACGCCAACTGATGAATTCCAGCGAACGGGTTGTGGAGGATGTTCTGAATCAGCCGTTCCGTGGGAGAACGGTTGACCAGCAAGGCCAGGAGTAAACTCGACGACATAGAAAACAACTGTACGGGTCCGGTTATCGGGCCATAACAATGGTAACAAAATCCGACACCCGCGGCGGGGAGGGGAATTGTGCCGTGCGGGTCCACGTCGGTTTGGCGCGTCGGAGCGGAAAATTACTGAAACAGCAACTGCGCCATATTGGTGGCCTGCCCATTCACCGTGACGGTGACTACCAACTGGCCGCGCCCCTTGAGGGAAGGGGCTAGAGCCACATTTACCTGGTCGAGGCCGGGGTAGGTACCCTGTGGGCCGGCATACGTCACGGTGGCGTCGATGTTACCGATCCTGACGCTGACGTTGGCCTGGACCGCGCCGCGGAT
>JANYJN010000395.1 GCA_025358475.1 Candidatus Solibacter sp. | reverse complement strand
TTGAGGAAGTTCGTGAACTCCTTCGACGATCCCAGCAGCCCCGGATTGACAAAGTCGAAAATGGACCACAGATCCCCAAGCCGGTTCTCAATGGGCGTGCCGGTGAGCGCAAATCTCGCACGTGCGTTGAGCCCCTTGGTGATCCGGGTCTGCTTGGCGTCCGGATTCTTGATGGCCTGGGCTTCGTCGAGGACGACCAAACGCCAGGCGGCTTGCGCAATCCACGGAACGCGGAGCAGCGAGCCGTAGCTGGTAATCACCAGGTCCACATCCCGCAGCCGATCTGGCCCAAACGTCTTGAGATCGGCTGCCGGCATCGCGGAAGGATGCGCGACGAGCGCCTTCAACCCCGGCGCAAAGCGTTCGAGTTCGGACGCCCAATTGGCAAGAAGCGAAGCGGGGGCGACGAGCAGGCTTGGCTGCCGATTGCCATGCGTTTCGCGCTTCAGTACGAGCAACAACGAAAGCACCTGAATCGTCTTTCCCAAGCCCATGTCATCGGCAAGGCAAGCCCCAAGACCGAGCTTCGCGAGGAGATAGAGCCAGCGAACTCCTACTTGCTGGTAGGGCCGCAGCGTACCGTTCAGCGCTGCGCCGGGGTCGATTTCGGCCAATCCCTCCGGACTGCGGAGTCCTTTCAATGTCTCCGCGAGCCAAGGGCCGGCGACCACTTGCGACCACTCGGCGTTGGCGGCTTCAGGGAGAGCGCCAGCGGCGACATCGGCGCCGGCGAGCAACCGCATGGCCTCCCTGAAGCCGAGGCCATTCTTGGCGGCCGTGCGCTCGACCTCGCCGAAGTGCTCCATCATGCGGCTCAGGCGCTCGCGGTCCACCTCAACCCAACGCCCCCGGATCAGCGACAGCCCGTCGGATTTAGCCAATAACTCCGCGGTCTCGGCGGCGGTCAACCGTTCGCCGTCGAGCGTGATTTCCATGGAAAAATCGAGAAGCGCGTCTTGGCCCAGTCCCGATGGCGCCTTGCCACCGATTTGCGCGGTCACCTGCGCGCGCGGAGGACGGCTGGCTTGCCATGCCGCCGGCATTCGGATCACAACCCCCGCTTTTTCCAACTGCGGGACATCGCTCAAAAGCTGCATGGCCTCTTTGGGCGTCCAGCGGAGCGGGTGGAAGATCTCGCCAGCGTCGACGATGGCCTTCAGCCACGGGCAACTCTCCGAGGCTCTCTGCACGGGGAGAAGCAGGGACAATAGACGGTCCTTGTTGGCGGCCCCAGCATACTCGCGGAGAGCCTGCCCCAGTGGAAGATGTTGGGCCTTGGCTTGTGCCGACAAGCGCGTGGTATAGGTTGCGAGAAAGGCAAATGGCGCCTCCTCGTCCTTCCGGTTCTCGGCCAGATTGAAGTGCACGCGGCCGACCAGGTTCCACGCTGGATTCCGCCGCTTCAAAAAGTCCTGCACTCCGCATCCAGACTCCGCCAGTTCAATGCCGAATGCTGTGTCCAGTTCCCGCCAGAGAGCCTCAAGGACGTCGGCCCTCAGATACTCCGCGCCAGTCATCGGAGGCACGGTCAGGAGAAGCCGGTTGACCTCTGTTTCGGATGGGGTTGGGACGCGTACTTTCTGTCGCGGCGCCCCGCTATCCGTCTGGGTGCAGAGGGCGGTCACGTAGCATACGCCGAATTCTCTCCAGTAGGAAAGAACAGGAGGGAGTACGGTGGCGATTTCATCCGCTCCAAGCTGGAGAAGCCCATGGCCCGATCCACGGTCGAAGGCACCACTCAGGCGCTGAGCCAGGGCCGGATCAAGGACCGGCGCGTCAGCCACCTGAATTAATGCCAGACGGCCGTGCGGAGTAAGGACCGGAGCGAGGGAGACTGAATCCATTTAGGGAGTCTACCAGCTTCCGCGGCGAAGCCACAGAAGTTGGATCGCCGCCCTCTGTTCGCGGTGATCAGCGCCCATGGTTGCTCTTGTCTGTTCCGCTATGCCATGGACATGGTAAACTGCAGGTGCGAGGAGCTCATGATATCTAAGCGAAGCACGGGGGCATTGGCCAGGGCCAGTACGCCATTTCCCTTGATGGGTAAGCATCCGGCCGACAACGCCCGGCAGGCTCTCGCGCAGGCATTCTTGAAGCGATCCGTGAAAATGCTTGAGCGAGTCAGTTCGTCGGCATCGTCCGAAGCCCTGCAGTCTGCCCTGTCCTCTCCCACAGATATCGGCGGCGTAGCATCCCTGTTGTCGGACCTGGCTCCGCTTGGTGTCGATCTATCCGCCGTAGATCCGTTATTGGAAGCGATGGCGCGCGGAGCCGCCATCAAGCAGGAGTTGTTGACCAGCAGCGGCGGCGGCCTCACGTCTACTCAGGTGGCAAGAGCTCTGGGCATCACGCGGCAAGCAGTGGACAAGCGCCGAAGCCGGCGCGCTCTGCTGGCGGTACCGAACGGATCCGGCGAGTACGTGTATCCGGCTTGCCAGTTCACGTCGGACGGGTTGATTCCCGGCCTTGAGGAGGTGCTTCGGGGGTTTCAGATTCGGAGCACCTGGACCCAACTCTCGGTGTTGCTAGCATCCGCGCCGGCTCTGGGGGGCAAGTCGATCCTGGAAGTGCTGAAATCCGGCGTGATCGAAAGGGCGATCGCCATCGTTGCGTCGTTTGGAGAACAGGCAGCCTAAGGCGCGCATGACGCCGAAACCAACCCTGCCAAAGCGCCTCCCGTTGACCTGCGTGAGGGTCGGCAGCCGCTGGATGCGAATTCACGTGCAAGCCAGGAATGCGCTTTGGTTCGGCCCTGGCTCCGGCCGCCAGCCGATTCATCGCTTCGACGATCCGACCGGGCGATTCCGCGTGTGCTATCTCGGAACCACCTTCGAGGTGTGCTTTGCCGAGACGTTTCTTCGCAATCCGCCCGTAAGAATTCTGGCACTCGACGATCTAGCCGGGCGCTCCATCGCGACGGTGGAAGTGCGCCGCGATCTGCGACTCGTGCCGATTCACGGTTCGGGCCTCAGCAGATTAGGGGTAACGGCCGAACTGGCCAGCGGCAGTGACTACGAGGGCTCGCAACTCTGGTCACGTGCCCTGTGGGAACACGGCGACCAGCCGGACGGAATCCTCTATCGATCCCGCCACGACGATTCAGCGCTCTGTGTCGCCGTGTACGGCCGGGCAAAAGACGGTTTGGCAATCGTTCGGGATGATTCCCTAGCTGAAGATCCTCAACAACTAGCGAGACTTCTGAGGAGATATGGTCTGGGGCTAACCAACTGAGCCACGGGCGACTTGGGGTGCGACCGTGGCGAAGAAACAGCCGCAACTCTACCGCATTCCCCGCAAACCCGGATAGCTTGGCGGATACGACTGGCGCGCGACGGCGCTCGGATGCCTTCTCCTCGTTGTCGTGAACTCGGGATCCTGGACAAGGAGACCGGGGAGCCGGAGACACTGGATGGGAGCCGGGATTCCACGCTTGGCGAGAGCCTGTCGGCGGTGATGGATCACGTCGAACAGTGGTCCGAGCCGGCCGGCGCCATGGACGATGCTTCTGTGCTCGCAGTGGAACGCTGTGGCTGAGTTGATAGAGTTGACGGAGACGAAGACACGGTGCCGCATGTGCCGGCTGATGCCTGCCCGGACCAGGTATCCGACCGTCTGAAGTTGTGCTGTTGGGCGTAACCCCTCACGGTCGCGGCTCTTATTGAGGGGTTAGCGTTGCTCCACTTCTGTGTCGAGCACTCGGTGCAGTTTCTACTGGAAGGGCAGATCTTTCGGCGTCTGACGGAAAACCGCGGAGTTGGCCAGGTACTTGTAGGGGTTCATCGGGGCGCCGCCGACGTGCACTTCGTAGTGCAGGTGCGGCGCCGTGGTGCGTCCGCTGGTGCCTACCAGGCCGATCACCTCGCCGCGGTTCAGTTCCTGCCCGGCGTGAACCAGAATCTTGGACAGATGCGCGTAGTAGGTTTGGAAGCCGCCGCCATGATCGATAATCACCAGACGGCCATAGCCGCCCGACACCATTTCAGCCTGTACTACTACGCCATCGGCGGTGTTCCGGACGGTAGTGCCGGTGGGCGCGGTGATATCTACGCCCTTATGGAAGGAACCTTCCCCGGAGAACGGATCCGTGCGACGGCCGAAGCCATCCATCAGGCGGCCTATCACGGGCCAGAGACTAGGCGGCGATTTCTGCGCGCCGAAGCGGCGGGAGCGGCGGTTGGCGATCGCCAGTCTATCGGCATTAATAAGGTAATTGTATTCCTGAAGACTCTCGGCGAAACTGGGCACCATCTTGCCTTCCGAGGAGATGTCCGAGGGTCCTTCCAGTTTTTGCT
>JANYJN010000354.1 GCA_025358475.1 Candidatus Solibacter sp. | reverse complement strand
CCTCCCAAATGGCATCGCACTCCGAATCGGAAATGGGCGTCAATAGCTGGCTTGAGGACGAACTGTATCAACAGTACCTGCGCGACCGTTCCACCGTCGATGAAAGCTGGAAGCACGTATTTGAGGAACCCCGCCAGCCTGCCAACGGCGCCCCGGCAGCACCCACCAAAAACGCCGCCTCGTCCCCTGAACCCGCTCCCGGCGAGCAGTTACTGCCCTTGCGCGGCGCCGCCGGACGCATCGCCGAAAACATGGCGGCCAGCGTCAACATTCCGCTCGCCACCTCGCAGCGCACCATCGCCGTCAAGGTGATGGATGAGAACCGGCGCATCATCAATCAGCACCGCACCCTGATCGGCCGCGGCAAGGTTTCCTACACCCACCTCATCGGCTGGGCCATCGTCAAAGCGCTGGAAGAAGTTCCCGGAGTCAACCACGCCTACGCCGAGCGCGACGGCCAGCCCTTCCGCCTGGTGCGGCCGCAAGTGAACCTCGGGATCGCTATCGACGTTGCGGGCAAGGACGGCGCGCGCAGCCTCATGGTGCCTAACATCAAGAACGCTGGCGCCATCGGTTTCCAGGAGTACGTCACCGCTTTCGACGACCTTGTGGCCCGCGCCCGCCGCGCCAAACTCACCCCCGCCGATTTCCAGGGCACCACTATCTCTCTGACCAACCCCGGCACCGTCGGCACTATGTCCTCTAGCCCGCGCCTTATGCCGGGGCAGGGCGCCATCATCGCCACTGGCGCCATCGGCTACCCCGCCGAATACCTCGGCGCCGCCGGCGAGACGCGCGCCATGCTGGGCATCAGCAAGGTGATGACCCTCTCCTGCACTTACGATCACCGCATCATACAGGGCGCCGAATCCGGCAGGTTCCTGGGCCGCGTGCAAGCCCTGCTGGATGGCAAGGACGGGTTCTACGAAGAGGTGTTCGCCCACCTGCGCATGCCCCACCAGCCGGTGCGCTGGGAGACCGACCGCAAACCCGCCCTGCCCGGCCTGAACGCCGCGCGCTACGCCGAAATCGCCAAGGAGGCCGGGATCATGCAGATGATCAACGCCTACCGCGTGCGCGGCCACCTGATCGCCGATCTCGACCCGCTGGGCGCCGAACCCAGTTACCACGCCGAACTCGACCCGGAAACTTACGGCCTCACCATATGGGATCTGGACCGCGAATTCCTCACCGGCAGCCTCGGCGAGGCCATCGGCGAGGGCGCGCCCAAGGCCCTGGCCACGCTGCGCGAAATCCTGGAGACCCTGCGCCAGACCTATTGCGGCAAAATCGGCTGCGAGTACATGAACATACAGGTGCCAGAGCAGAAGCGCTGGCTACAGCACCGCATGGAGCCCGAGGCCAATAACTGGCCGCTGGACAGCGCCACGCGCATGCGCATCATGCGCTGCGTGATGGCGGGCGAAGAGTTCGAACATTTCCTGCACTCGCGCTTCGTGGGTCAGAAGCGATTCGCTCTGGAAGGCGGCGAAACCGCGCTCGCCATCCTGGAAGAAACGCTGGAGCGCGCCGCCCTTGGCGACGTCCACGAACTGGTGGTCGGCATGGCCCACCGCGGGCGCCTCAACATCCTGGCCAACTTCGTCGGCAAGGACGTCAAACAGATCTTCAGCGAATTCGAAGGCGATATCGATCCCAGCAGCACGCAGGGTTCTGGCGACGTCAAGTACCACCTGGGCGCCACCGGCATCCGCAAGACCTCTAGCGGCCGCGAGATCGTGGTCTCCGTCTCGCCCAACCCGAGCCACCTGGAAGCCGTCGATCCGGTGGTGGAAGGCATCGTGCGCCCCAAGCAGGATCGCCTCGGCGATACCGCGCGCGAACGTGTCATCCCCGTGCTGATCCACGGCGATGCGGCCTTCGCTGGACAGGGCGTGGTGGCCGAGACGCTAAACCTCTCGCAGCTCGACGGTTACTCTACCGGCGGCACCATACACCTGATCATCAACAACCAGATCGGCTTCACCACCCTGCCCGACGAATCGCGCTCCACGCCGTATTCCACCGACATCGCGCGCGGCGTGCAGGCGCCCATCTTCCACGTCAACGGCGACGATCCCGATGCCGCCATACGCGTGGTGCAGATCGCCTTCGACTACCGGCAGCAGTTCAAGAAGGACGTGGTGATCGATATGATCTGCTACCGCCGCCACGGCCACAACGAAGGCGACGACCCCAGCTACACGCAGCCCATCCTGTACCGCAAGATCAAGGCGCATCCCTCCGTCGCCGTTCTCTACCAGGAGCGCCTGGTGCGCGAAGGCGTGGCCACGGACCCGGAGTGCGCCGGCATCCGCCAGGAGTGCGCCGCGCGCCTCTCGGCCGCCTACGACTCGGCGCAGCAGCGCGCCGAGCACTACGAACTGCAGGAACTCAGCGCGGTCCCCGGCGAAGAGGCCGGCGGATTCTGCCCGCGGACCGCCGTCAACCAGCAGGTGCTAGAGCGCGTCATCCGCGGCATCACCCAGTTCCCGGAGAATTTTCATCTGCATCCCAAACTGCGCGGCTTCATCGACAAGCGCCGCGGCATCGTAGCCAAGGGCGGCAGCGTGGATTGGGCTTTCGGCGAGGCGCTGGCCTTCGGCACGCTGGCCCTCGAAGGCACGGCGGTGCGCCTCAGCGGACAGGATTCGGGCCGCGGCACCTTCAGCCAGCGGCATCTGGCGTTCTACGATTCCGAAACCGGCAAGCGCTACGTGCCCACCCAGCACATCTCGCCCGATCAGGGGCGCTTCGAAGTGTTTGACAGCTCGCTCAGCGAGTACGCGGTGCTGGGCTTCGAATTCGGCTACTCTGTGGCCGAACCGCTGGCGCTGGTGATATGGGAAGCCCAGTTCGGCGATTTCGCCAATGGCGCGCAGATCATGATCGACCAGTTCATCTCCTGCTGCGAGCAGAAATGGGGACAACCGAGCGGCCTGGTGATGCTGCTGCCGCACGGCTATGAAGGGCAGGGGCCGGAGCACTCCAGCGCGCGCATTGAGCGCTACCTCACGCTCTGCGCCGAGAACAACATGCAGGTGTGCAACTGCACCACGCCGGCGCAATACTTCCACCTGCTGCGCCGCCAGATGTACGGCGGCGGCGACCGCCGCGGCACGCGCAAGCCGCTGATCGTATTTACGCCCAAGAGCCTGCTGCGCCATCCCCGGGCGGTCTCCACGCTTCAGGATTTCACCAGCGGCGGCTTCACCGAGATTCTGAGCGACGCCGCCGTCACCGATAACACCGGCATCTCGCGTGTGGTCTTCTGCTCCGGCAAAATTTACTACGATCTGCTAGCCGCGCGCGAGGAACGTAAGGCGGACCATGTGGCGCTGCTCCGCGTGGAACAACTCTACCCATTTGCCGCCGATCAGGCGCGCGATCTTCTGGCGCGCTACAGTCCGTCGGCCGAAGTGGTGTGGGCGCAGGAGGAACCGCGCAACATGGGTCCGTGGCGCGTCCTGCGCGAGCACATCCAGCCCCTGCTCGACGAGACGCGGCGCGAAGTGCGCTACGTGGGGCGGTCGGAAAGCGCCAGCCCGGCGACGGGTAGCGGGAAGCGGCACCAACAGGAACAGGCGGAGATCATCAACGACGCGCTAACGGCCGGGGCGATCTCGCAGACGCGCAAAGTGCGAGTGGTGGCGAGAAGGAAGAAGTAGCTTGACAACGTTCGCAAAAAAGCGAACAATTAAGAGCACATGCCGCCGACGGAAATTCTCGTTTTCCGCGAGGCAGATGGACGCATTCCGCTGGTCGATTGGCTTGATCGCCTCCCGGCGAAGGCCAGAGCGAAATGCCTGAACTATATGCGGCTGCTTGCCACATCCGGACACGAACTGCGACGTCCTGCAGCCGATTTTTTGCGCGACGGAATCTATGAACTGCGTGCTTCCTACGGGACCGTGCAGTACCGCATTCTGTATTTCTTCCGTGGGCGGGACGTCGTGGTTCTCTCACACGGCGTCACCAAGAGCCAAAAGGTTCCGGATGCGGAGATCCAGCGCGCCATCGCGCGCAAACAACTTGTGATGCAAGACCCTTTACGCTACGCAGGCAAACTCGCACCCAAGGAGGTCTGATATGGCTCGTGCCCGCCGCTTTCAATCCGACACGCTACAGTATTTTTGGGAACGCTATATCGGAGACGATTCGGCGCGCATCGTCGAGTACGAACAGGCCGCCGCGGATGTGGATGTGGCCCAGGCGATCTACGAAATGCGCTCTCAGGCGGGGCTTACACAACGCCAGTTGGCAAGCAAACTGGGGACGACCGCATCCGTAGTGTGCCGTCTCGAAGATGCCGATTACGAGGGACATTCTCTGGCCATGTTGCGGCGCATCGCGGAAGTACTTGGCAAACGCATCGAGATCCGGTTCGTACCAGCGGATAAGCCTAAGCGTCGCGGTTCACGTAAGGTTGCGTAGCGGCCCGTCGCTGACGCAGCCCTCGTTCATGTCGGTCAATCCATGTGGGGCAATTCGCCTTCTTGTATTATGGTTGTATTCCGGCGGATGCAAGAATTCGAGGTCTCGTGATTCGGTTCAGAGTTGGTGTCGTAATTCTGGGTATGGCCATGGTGGCAGGAAGCGGGAAGGGCCCGCTTCTCGCGCAGGCCCCGCCGGAAGGCTTAGCTATCGACTATCCCAGCCCAGGATCCATCTTTCCCCCCGACATTTCAGCCCCCATGTTCCTGTGGCGCGATGCCACACCCAACGTCACCCGGTGGCGGATCGAAATTGCTTTTGCCGATGGCGGAAGGCCCATCCATGTGGAGTCGGCGGGCGAGCTGATGCGTGTGGGAGAGATCGACGAACGTTGCATTGCTCCCACCAACAAGCTGCCCGAGTTGACGCCGCGGCAGGCGGTTTCGCACACCTGGACGCCGGCGGCATCCATCTGGGCGGCGGTCAAACTTCGCTCGGTAAAGTCCCCCGCCACGGTTAGCATCGCCGGTATCGCGCGCGGACGGCCGCTTTCCCGCGCCCAGGTTGTCATCGGGACTTCGACGGATCCGGTGGGTGCGCCGATTTTCTATCGCGATGTGCCGCTAGCCCCCTCGGAAACGGCAACCGGAGTCATTAAGCCGCTGGCGCCGGCGGCCATTCCGCTGATCGCCTGGCGTCTGCGCAACATCGCCGATACCAGCAGCCGCGTACTATTGACCGGTATGCCCACCTGCGCCAACTGCCATTCTTTTTCGGCCGACGGCAAAACTCTGGGAATGGACCTGGATGGGCCACAGAATAACAAGGGTTTGTACGCGCTAGCCGCGGTTAAACCACAGATGTCGATTCGCGTCGAAGACCTGATCTCCTGGAATCGTTCCGAGGACCGGCAGTACGGCCAGAGCCGGGTGGGCTTCATGTCGCAGGTCTCCCCCGAGGGAAGGTACGTCGTCACCACCATCAGCGGAACCGTCCGGCCCACCGAGAGCAATTTCTACGTTGTCAATTTCAAGGACTACCGCTTCCTGCAAGTCTTCTATCCCACGGCTGGCATCCTGGCCTGGTATGACCGCACCACCGGCCGCGAGCAGCCGCTGCCCGGGGCCAACGATCCGCGCTTCGTCCAGACCGACGGCGTCTGGAGCCCGGACGGCAAGTACCTGGTGTTCGCCCGCGCGCCAGCCCGCGCCCCCTACCGCGCCGACGGTAAGCTCGCCGAGTATTCCAACGATCCGGTGGAAGTGCAGATCCAGTACGATCTCTATCGCATTCCCTTTAATGACGGACGGGGGGGCCAGGCGGAGCCCATCCAGGGTGCCTCCGCCAACGGCATGAGCAATACTTTTCCCAAGGTTTCCCCGGACGGCCGCTGGATCGTGTTCGTGAAGTGCAAAAACGGGCAGTTGATGCGGCCTGACAGCCAGTTGTACATCGTTCCCGTGGAGGGGGGCGAGGCGCGCCGGCTGGAGTGCAACACACCGCTGATGAATTCGTGGCACAGCTTTTCTCCGAACGGCCGCTGGCTGGTCTTTTCCTCCAAGGCCCGCTCACCTTACACGCAGATGTACCTTACCCATCTCGACCAGGAGGGCCACGCCAGCCCGGCCATCCTGATTGAGAATTCGACGGCCGCGAACCGCGCCGTGAACATCCCCGAGTTCGTCAACATCAGCCCCGATGGATTACGCAAGATCGAAGTGCCCGCGGTGGATTTTCACAACCAGTTCGAGGTGGCCTTTGCGTTGTCCGAAAAGCGCCAGTTTCAGGCTGCGATTCCGGCATGGAAAAAGGCGCTGGAGATGGATCCCACCGATGCCAGGTCCCTCATCAATCTGGGATTGGCGATGGAGGAAACCGGGTCGCCAGATGCCGCCGTGGCGCTTTTTCGCCAGGCCATCGACCTCAATCCCTTGAGTGCCCTTGGCCACACCGCCATGGCTTCGCTGCTAAATAGGATAGGAAAGCCCGGCGACGCGGTTCCTTTTTATGAAAAATCCCTCCAGTTGAGGCCGGACGACGCCAAGATTCACAACAGCCTCGGGTTGGCGCTGGCCAATACCGGCCATTCCGCCGAAGCCATCGCCCATTATCGGAAGGCCTTGGAAATCGACCCCGCCTACGCGGATTCGTACGGTCATCTGGGCGCGGCCCTGGCGCAATCCGGGAATGCCGATGAGGCGATTCCGCTGCTCGAAAAGGCGCTGGAGCTCAACCCCCAGCAGGCGGCGCTTGAAAGCAACTTGGGCGCTGCCCTGGTGCAGAAGAACCAGTTCGAGGATGCCATCGCGCATTGCCAGAAGGCTCTGGCGCTGGACGCGAACGACCCCCAGGCGCACAGCAACCTGGCCATCGCCCTGGACAGCGCGGGCAAACCGGAAGATGCCCTCACCCATTTTGAGAAGGCCGTGCAACTGGTTCCGGGTGACGCCCGTTTCCAGAGCAATCTGGGCGCCGCCCTGGCCCAACGGGGCAAGACCACCGAGGCCATTCCGCATTTCCGGATCGCCTTGGGTGCGCATCCCCAGGACGTGCAGGCACTCGTCAACCTGGCTATCGCGCTGGCCTCGACGGGGAAAGCGGATGAAGCCGTTCCGTATCTGGAAAAAGCCGCGCAGCTTGCGCCCGGCGATCCCGGTATCCAGACCAATCTCGGTGCCGCGCTGTGTGACGGGGGCCGCTTTGACGCCGCCATTCCGCACCTGGAACAGGCTGTACAGGCCGCTCCCCAAAGCGCCGAGGCCCACTTTCACCTGGGGACCGCATATTACGGGAAAGGCAGAGTCGAGGATGGGGCGCGAGAGTGGCGAAAGTCAATCGCCCTCGAACCGAACTACGTGCCGGCTCTGTTTCGCCTGGCACAGGTGCTGGCTTCCAATCCCAACCCCAAGCTACGCAACGGTGGCGAAGCCGTGGAGTTGGCCGAACGCGCTGCCAGTGCCACCGGCCGCCAGCAGCCGGCGGTCCTGGATACGCTGGCCGCCGCTTATGCCGAGGCCGGCCGGTTCACAGAGGCCATCGAGACCGCCCGGCGCGCACTCGGTATCGCCACTGAACAAAACGACCGGGCACTGACCGCCGGCCTGATTGCCAGAATTGCGCTCTACGAAGCGGGAACCCCTTTCCGAACCCAGTAGCGCAGGGCGGCGCGCAGTTGCGGAACCCGCCCTCACCCTCCCACTATGTAGTGGTGTTAACCTGATTTCGGAGAAGCGGCAAATGATCATCGGCGTTCCGAAGGAAATCAAAGACCACGAAACACGGGTTGGGCTCGTGCCCAGCGGCGTTAGCGCGCTGCGCGAGGCGGGCCATGAAGTGCTCGTGGAAGCCCATGCGGGAGAAGGCAGCTCCCTGATGGACCGCGAATATGCGGAGGCCGGGGCGTCGATCCTCGACACCGCGGCGGAGGTCTGGCAGCGCGCCGATCTCGTCGTCAAAGTCAAGGAACCGCAAAAGGCGGAGTACGGATTTTTCCGCCCCAACCTGATCCTCTTTACCTACCTGCACCTCGCGCCGCTGCCCGAACTGACCGACAAACTGGTGGCCGCCAAGGTCAGCGGCGTGGCCTACGAAACCATCCGCGAGCACGATGGCTCGCTGCCGCTGCTCACCCCGATGAGCGAAGTGGCCGGACGCATGAGCGTACAGGTGGGCGCGCAATATCTGGAGCGCCCCGCGGGCGGCCGCGGCATTTTGCTGGGCGGCGTCCCCGGCGTGGCGCCCGGCAACGTGGTCATACTGGGCGGCGGCATCGTCGGCACCAACGCCGCGAAAATCGCCATCGGCATGGGCGCACACGTGGCCATTATCGACCGCAGCCTCAACCGCCTGCGCGAGCTCGACGATATCTTCAACGGACAGGTGGTCACGCTCGCCTCTAACGCCTGGACCATCAGCGAGAATCTCAAGACCGCCGATCTGGTGGTGGGCGCCGTCCTGATCCCCGGCGCCTCCGCCCCGCGTCTGGTGCGCCGCGAGACGATCGCCAAAATGAAGCACGGCGCCGTCGTCGTGGATGTCGCCATAGACCAGGGCGGCTGCTTCGAGACCTCGCACGCCACCACCCACACCGAGCCCGTCTATTTCGTCGATGGCGTGCTGCACTATTGCGTATCGAATATGCCGGCCGCCGTGCCCCACACGTCCACCCTGGCGCTCACCAACGCCACCTTCCCCTACCTGCTGGAACTGGCGGACCACGGCCTCGAAGGCGCCTGCCAACGTCACGCCGCGCTGCGCGAAGGTGTCAACACCTATAAGGGCTTCGTCACCTACAAAGGCGTCGGCGAATCGCAGGGACGCGAATGGCGCGACATGGCGAGCGTGGAGTAGCGCTCGGTTCACGCCAAGGCGCAAAGAATTCGCAAAGAAGAACCAGAAGGTTTACCGAGCGAAGGGCCAACGCAAGAATAACTCCACAGCCACCGACGTAGCATAGACTCTCAGTCGACTCTCAGTCTGCCGCGTCCCGAGGAGTCGGGACGCGGCCGGCACGGGTGCCGGCACCACAATACCCGCGCCACCAATGGGAAGCTATCTTGCGTTGGCCCGAAGCTCTTCTTTACGTCTTTGCGTCTTTGCGCCTTTGCGAGAAACTTTCCTTTGGGGTAAGCTTCGGACATGCCCGCCCTCGATTCCATGGAGACTCCGCCGCCAGCGTTGACCGCGCTCTCCGAAGACGAACAGCTCTTCCAGGCCACCGTGCGCCGCTTCGCCCGCGAACAGATCCGCCCCTGGGTGCGCGAAATGGACGAGGCCGGCGTCTTCCGCAAAGACATCATCAAACAGTTCTTCGAAATGGGCCTCATGGGGATCGAAATCCCCGAGGAATACGGGGGCCAGGGGGGCACCTTCTTCCAGTCCGTCCTGGCGGTGGAAGAACTCTCCGCCGTGGACCCCTCGGCCGGCGTGATTGTCGACGTGCAGAACACCATCTGCAATAACGCGCTCTTGCGCTGGGGCACGCCAGGACAGAAGTCCAAATACCTGCCCCGGCTGGCCGGGAACATGGTCGCCTCCTACGCGCTTTCCGAAGCCGGGTCGGGTTCCGACGCCTTCGCCCTGGCCACGCGCGCCGAAGACCACGGCGACCATTTCCTGCTCAACGGCCGCAAGCTGTGGATCACCAATGCCGCCGAAGCCGGCTTCTTCCTGCTCTTCGCCAACGCCAACCCGGCGGCCGGCTACAAGGGAATCACCGCGTTCCTGGTGGAGCGCGAATTCCCCGGCTTCCAGGTGGGCAAGAAGGAAGACAAGCTCGGCCTGCGGGCCTCCTCCACCTGCGAACTGATTCTGGATAATTGCCGCGTCTCCCGCGACAACGTCCTGGGCGACGTCGGTAAAGGCTATAAGATCGCCATGGAAACCCTCAACGAGGGCCGCATCGCCATCGGCGCGCAGATGATCGGCCTGGCCCGCGGCGCGCTGGAGCACGCCATCGCCTACGCCCGCGAGCGCAAGCAGTTTGGCAAAACCATCGGCGAGTTTCAAGGCGTCCAGTTCGATCTCGCCAAAATGGCCATCCAGGTGGAAGCTGCCCGCCTGCTGGTCTATAACGCCGCCCGCCTGCGCGATGCCGGACGCCCCTTCCTGACGGAGGCGGCCATGGCGAAGTATTATAGTTCTGAGATCGCCGAACAGGTGGCGTCGAAAGCCATCGAAATCCATGGCGGGGTCGGCATCACCAGGGATTACCCCGTCGAAAAGCTCTACCGGGACGCCAAAATCGGGCGCATCTACGAAGGAACCAGCAATATCCAGCTGCTGACAATTGCGAAGAAACTGTTGGGCAAATGAATCCGTCTCTCCTTTTGGGGGAAAAATGCGCGTAATCGTTCTCTCCGCCGCCTTCGCAGCCCTGTGCCTGCCCGCCGGGGCGGCCGACGACGTCAATCCGGCCGACATCATCCGGCGATTTGCCGCCAAGGAACTGGAATTCCAGCAGGCGCGCAACAACTATACCTATCGCCAGAGCGTGAAGATGGAGGAAGTCAACGGCGGCGGGAAGTGGGAAGAAGTGGACGACATTTTCTTCACCCCGGAGGGCAAACGCAGCGAAAAGGTGGTCTACGCCCCCGTCATCTCGCTCCAACACATCAGCCTGTCTCCCGAAGACGTGCAGGATCTGCGCAACGTGCAGCCCTTTGTACTCACCACGCCCGAAATTCCGGCCTACGACATCCAGTACCTGGGCAAGGAAAAGGTCGACGAGATCGGCTGTTACACTTTCTCGGTCAAGCCCAAGAAGATGGTCACGGGCAAGCGCTACTTCGAAGGCCAGATCTGGGTAGACGATCAGGACCTGCAAATTGTCAAGACCTATGGCAAAGGCGTCGGGATTGTAAAGAGCGACCAGGCCTTCCCCAAGTTCGAAACCTACAGGGAACAGATCGATAAGAAATACTGGTTCCCCACCTATACCCGCGCCAGCGATACCCTGCACTTCAAAAGCGGTGAAAACGTGCCCATCCGCATGACCGTGAAGTACCAGGATTACAAGAGGTACGAAGGCCGCTCCACCATCAAGTTCGGCGACGTGGTGGAGGATGGCAAAACGGGCCCTACCACGCCCACCACGCCCCCCGTCGCCCCGCCGGCCAAGAAAAAATAGTGGGATAAGGCTTCGCCTTGTGCATCCGAGCGAAGCTCGGACTGAGAACTAAAGCGTCCGTGCCGCACTCCGGCCGCATTGTTGCTTTCTGCCCCACTTTACTTCCCGTCCGCCGTAAAGTCTCTGGCCGATCCCGCCGATAACAGGGGTGAGCAATGCGATCGCCCCAGTTAGAGACAGCCCGCGCCTTCGGGCCACGGAAACTCCGTCAGCTAGCGAGCGCCGCGCAACCGAACGGTGGCGCCAATGTCGTCTAAGGTTCAGCAACCGGACGAGACATCCGGCATTGAGCCGCTGGTCTGGCGCCAGATGCACGCCTCCGGGCCAACCGGCCTGGGAGTGGATTCCGGCGCTCCGCCAGATTCCCGGGAGCGCCTTGCGCAGTTGCAGCAGCAGTACGAACAGCGCGCGCGCGAAGCCCACGCCGCCGGGATGCGCGAGGGGGAGGCGGCCGGGCGCCAACGTGCCACCGCCGAAGTGCAGCCCGTGATCGACCGTCTGGCGCGATGCATCGAAGAAATCGGTGGCCTGCGCAACCGCCTGCGCTCCGAGGCCGAATCCGACTTGATTCAGCTTTCGCTGGCCATCGCCCGCCGCATCCTGAGGCGCGAACTCGCCATTGATCCCGAAGCCCTCCATGGCCTGGTGCTGGGCGCTCTCGAAAAATTGCAGGGACAGGAAATCTCCCGCGTCCGGGTCCACCCCGGGCACGTCGCACTGGTCACCGAAAGTCTACGCCAGAACAGCGCCTCGGCCAAAGTTGAGGTGATCGCCGATCCGTCGCGCGAATTGGGCACGGTGATCTTCGAGACGCGGCACGGCAACCTCGATGCCTCGGTGGATTCGCAACTTCAGGAGATCGAACGCGGCTTGGCGGACCGCTTGCGGAGGCAGTCATGAAGATCTCCCTCGCCCCCTATATCGCCGAACTCGACCGCCTCACGCCGGTGCGCTGGACCGGCGAGGTGACCGAGGTGGTCGGCCTGCTGGTGGAGTCCCGCGGCCCCAGCGTCGCCATTGGCGATTTCTGCGAAGTCCGCACCTCTGGCGGCCGGCGCATTCGCACCCAGGTCATCGGTTTCCGCGACGGCCACGTTCTCTCCATGCCGCTGGAAGAGATCGACGGCCTGCAGTTGGGCGATTCCCTGGCAGCGCGCAGCGAAGAGGCCCGCGTCGAGGTGGGTCCCGGACTGCTGGGCCGTGTCATCGATGGCTTCGGCAAACCTATGGACGATGGTCCCGCGATCGAAGCTCGCGACACCTACAGCCTGCACGGGACCGCCACCAACCCCCTCCACCGTGAGCACATCACCCAGATGCTGGTCACCGGCATCCGCGCCATCGATGCCCTGCTGCCTTGCGGTAAAGGCCAGCGTATCGGCATTTTTGGCGGTAGCGGCGTTGGCAAAAGCACCCTGCTCGGTTCCATGTCGCGCCACAACTCGGCCGACGTCACGGTCATCGCCATGATCGGCGAACGCAACCGCGAAGTCCGCGCCTTCATCGAAAACGAGCTTGGCCCCGAGGGCCGCAAGCGCTCCGTGGTGGTCTGCGCCACCAGCGAACGCCCGGCCCCTCTGCGCGTCCGCGCCTGCTTCGTAGCCCTGGCCATCGCCGAGTATTTCCGCGATCAGGGAGCCAACGTGCTTCTGGTCATGGATTCGGTCACCCGCCTCGCCATGGCTCAGCGCGAGATCGGCCTGGCAGCCGGCGAACCGCCCAGCCAGAAGGGCTACACGCCTTCGGTCTTTAACCTGCTGCCCAAAGTCCTGGAACGCGCCGGGAATTTCAGCCGCGGGTCGATCACCGGCTTCTTCACCGTGCTGGTGGAAGGCGACGATTTTAACGAACCCATCTGCGATGCCGTGCGCGGCATCCTGGACGGCCACTTCATCCTTTCCCGCCAACTCGGCGCCCAGGGCCACTACCCGGCCATCGACATCCTCCATTCCGTCAGCCGTCTCACCAACGCCATCGCCACTCCGGCGCAGAAAGAGGCCGCGCGCAAGATTCGCGGCGCTCTCTCCGCCTACCGCGACGCCGAGGACCTGATCCAGCTCGGCGCTTATGCCGCGGGCACCAATCCGCAACTCGACGCCAGTATCCGTCTGCGCCCGGAGTTGCTCGACTTCCTCCGCCAGGATCACCTAACCAACTCCCCGCTGCCAGAGACCCTGTCGCGCCTCGAACAGTTGGCGGCACGTCTGGAGATGGTCCCCGCGCAGGCGCAGGTTGTGAAGCGATGAAGGCCTTTCGATTTCCCCTCGAAAAGGCCCTCGACTGGCGCCGCATCCAGCTCGAACTCGAGGAAGTCCGCTACAAACAGCAGGTTGGAGAGGTTGCCGGTCTGGACTGCCAGCGCGCCGAAGTGGAAGCCTCCGGCATCCGCGCCGAGATTCAGGTCCGCGAGTGGCGCCCCATCGCCGCTGGCGATCTCACGGCGCTAGGTGAATTCCGCCTGTACGTCAAGGCGCGCGAGTCCTCCATTGCCCGCCAACGCTACGAGGCCGCTCAAAAGCTGGCCGAACAGCAGAAACTCATGCTCGAAGCCCGCCGCCGCTGCCGCCTTCTGGAGCGCCTGAAGGAACGCCGCCTCGCGGAGTGGACCGTGGCGCGCGACCATGAAGTGGAGGAGACTGCCGCCGAAAGCTATCTGGCCCGCTGGAGCCGCCGCTCGCGCCGCACCCGCTAAGAATGGCTTTGGGGCGCCACACCCGGAGACCCTGGTAATTCCACGGCGGCACGGCGCCGCGCAGCACCTGATAAGAATGGCTTTCGGGTGCCGGATGCTTGCCCAATGCCGCCTATTTTCCCTTCGACGTTGGGCACGTGCATTCATGGTGGGCGGCCCCCCTGGTCCGCGGCCGACGCCCCGGTCGGCCTGCTGGCACCCTGCAAGATGCTGACTCCATTTTGCCGGCAGCGCCAGGGCGTCCGCCCCACAATTCCTCCCGTGCCGTGTTCCAATAGGGAGGAAAGAATTCATTATGGCTTTTCGGGGCGTAGATTATTTCTGCGTCGACTCGCTCTTCAGCGAAGAGGAGTTGATGGTGCGGCAGACCGCGCGGCGGTTCGCCGAGGAACGCATACTGCCGTTGATTCGCGATTGCTACCGCGACGGGCGTTTCCCGGCGGAGATTGTGCCGGAGATGGCGGAGCTTGGTTTTCTGGGCGCCAATCTGGAAGGCTACGGCTGCGCCGGCATGAGCCATACCGAGTACGGCCTGGTGATGCAGGAACTGGAGCGTGTGGATTCCGGCGTGCGCAGCTTCGTTTCGGTGCAGGGCGCGCTGGTCATGTACCCCATCCATACTTATGGCAGCGAGGCACAGAAGCAGAAGTGGCTGCCGGCGCTACAGAGCGGCAAGGCCATCGGGTGCTTTGGGTTGACGGAGCCGGATTTCGGATCGAATCCCGCCGGCATGCGGGCCACGGCGCGGCGCGATGGCGACGGGTGGGTGCTCAACGGCGAGAAGACCTGGATCACCAACGGGAGCGCGGCGGATGTGGCCGTGGTTTGGGCGCGCGCCGAGGAGGGAGTGTTCGGCTTCCTGGTGGAACGCGGAACTCCTGGATACTCTACGTCGGACATCCACGGCAAATGGTCGATGCGCGCCTCGGTGACGTCGAGCCTGGCCTTCGCCGATTGCCGCGTGAAGGAAAGCGACCGTCTGCCCGGAGCCAAGGGGCTCAAGGCGCCGCTTTCCTGTCTTTCCCAGGCGCGCTTCGGCATCGGTTGGGGAGTGATTGGCGCGGCCATGGATTGCTACGAGACCGCGCGCCAGTATGCCGTGCTGCGCAAGCAGTTCGACGACCGGCCCATCGCCTCGCATCAACTGGTCCAGGAGAAACTGGCGTGGATGATCACCGAGATCACCAAGGCGCAACTTCTGGCCGTCCAGGCCGGACGGCTGAAGGATCGCGGGAAACTGGAACCGGCGCAGATTTCCATGCTGAAACGGAATAATGTCGCCATCGCGCTCGATTGCGCTCGCATAAGCCGCGATCTGCTGGGCGCCAACGGAATTACCGACGAATATCCCATCATGCGTCACCTGTGCAATCTGGAATCCGTCAAGACTTACGAAGGTACGGACCATATACACGCCCTGGTAATCGGGGAAAAGGTGACCGGCGTGGCCGCTTACAAATAACGCCGCTTACGAATAACTATGATCCTTTACGCCTTGACCATTGTGGTGAGCGCCTTCCTATTGTTCCAGGTGCAGCCCGTGATAGCCAAGATCATCCTGCCCTGGTTCGGTGGCAGCGCCGCGGTGTGGACCACCTGCCTGCTGTTTTTCCAGATGGTGCTTTTATTGGGCTACCTGTACTCGCATGCGGTGATCCGTTATCTTAAACCGCGCGCGCAGATGCTGCTGCATGCGAGCCTTCTGGTGGCAAGCGTAGTGGTGCTGCCCATCTACCCCAACGTGTCGTGGAAGCCGGTGGGCGCGGCGGAACCCACGATGCAAATTCTCGGCCTGCTGGCGGTCAGCGTAGGGCTGCCCTACTTTCTGCTCTCTACCACCGGACCGCTGTTGCAGGCGTGGTACGCACGGCGCTTTAAGGGCGCCATGCCGTACCGTCTGTATGCGCTGTCCAACGCGGGCTCCATGTTCGCGCTGCTCAGCTATCCGGTGCTGTTTGAACCGGCATTCAACACGCACCAGCAATCCGCAATGTGGAGTTGGGGCTTCGGCGTTTTCGTCGTTTTAGGTGCGTTTACGGCGTTTAAATCGAACCAGGCCACGGCAGCCATGCTTCCACGGCGCGAAGGCGAGGCCAATGTGGCACCAGAGGCCGCGGTGGTCCCGCCATCCGCCAAAACCTACTGGATGTGGCTGCTGCTGCCCGCCGTGGCTTCGGTGCTGCTGCTCGCCATCACCAATCACCTTTCGCAGAACGTGGCGGCCATTCCCTTTCTCTGGGTGCTTCCGCTGGCCATTTACCTGTTCAGTTTCATTCTCTGTTTCGAGGGCGAAGGCTGGTACCGGCGGAATCCTTACCTCCAACTCCTCGCCGTGGCCCTGGGCAGCATGGCTTACGCGCTGAACGAAATACTGGATAAGAACATGGATCTTGCCCTACCCGTGCTCGGCACGGTCCACATTCCAGCGGTTTCGATCACCGTGCTCCTGTTTTCGATGGGACTGTTCACCTGCTGCATGGTGTGCCACGGTGAGTTAGCCCGACTCAAGCCCGACCCAAAATACCTCACCCATTTCTATCTGATGATGTCCGCCGGCGGGGCGCTGGGCGGTTTGCTGGTGGGCTTGCTGGCGCCGCATTTCCTGAATGCGCTGTATGAAATGCCGGCTAGCCTGGCGCTCTGCGCTTTTTTGGTTTCCTACGTGCTCAGACAGGATAAAGAACTGAAGTGGATACGGCGATGGCCCGGCGTAGTGGTGTCCGGCGTTCTGACGTTGGCGCTGGCGGGATTTGTCGGGTGGCAAATCAGGCAAATGGTCAGCGGATCCCGCGTATTGGTCCGCAATTTTTACGGTGGGCTGAAAGTCAGGGACTCCGGCGACAAAGGATCTTTGCAAGAAACCCGCACGCTGACCCACGGCACCATCAATCACGGCGAAGAATATCTGCATATCGCGCGGCGCGACTGGCCCACCACCTACTACGGGCCGAACACCGGAATCGGGCTCGCCATACGGGAGAAGCAGAAGGCCGGCGCGGTGCGCATCGGCGTCATCGGGTTGGGCACCGGCACGACGGCGGCGTACGGGCGGTTGGGCGATTATATACGTTATTACGAAATCAATCCGTTAGTCCTGGAACTGGCGAAGAAGGAGTTCTTCTTCCTGGCGGATTGTAAGGGGAAGCTGGATGTTGCCATGGGAGACGCGCGCCTGACGCTGGAGCAGGAGTTGAAGGACGGGCACCCGCAGAATTTCGACGTGCTGGCGGTGGACGCTTTTTCCAGCGATTCAATTCCGGTGCACTTGCTGACTAAAGAGGCGATGGATCTTTATTTTCGCCACTTACAGCCGGACGGTATCCTGGCCGTACACATTTCGAACCGCTACTTAAATCTCCAGCCGGTGTTGGAGGGAGAAGTGCATGCCACGCAAAAAATCGCTCGCGTGGTAGACACCGAAGACGACGAGACGGTGGATGTTTTTGGCGCGACGTGGGTGCTGATCACGTCGCCGGCCACTGGGTTCAAAGGGGAGATTCCAAGTAACTCGGAGCCATTGGATTCGAAGCAAACTGTGCGATTGTGGACGGACGACTACAGTAATCTTTTCAAAATTCTGAAATAGGAGTTAGGATGAGGATAGCCGCGTCCGGATCTCCTTTATTGCTATGCTGAAACAGACCATTGGGCCTGCTTTTCAGAAGTGTGCAGCTGTATGACCGAATTGGGTCGAGGATAAATCATGGACGCCGCTCAAAAACTTCTCAAGAACCTCGCTATTCTAACCGCCACTGCCTTACTTCTCTCATCCATTGGGTTGGCAGCCACGCTAGCCGCTCCCTCCACCGTGGTAATTTCGGCCAGCGGCTCCAACGACGCCAGCGTGACCAGTTCCGACGGCACGCCGGTCACCTACACGATCGGACCCCCCAGCTATACGGGCGGAGATCCGGCATGGCTGACCGTGACGGGAGGAACCACGACCACCGCGACCCTGACATTCACTGCCCGCAACGTCCCCTGGGTAAGCGCGTCGCCGCACTCGGCTACGGTCACTCTGACCCCGAGCGGGCCGTCAGCCGGTATTCCGGCGGTGACGATCATGGTGACTTATGACTCTGGCGGTGGCGGTGGTGGTGGCAGCGCAACCTTGAGCGCCTCCCCGAACACTGTTCCCCTGACCAACACCATCACCTCCGCCACCGTCGCCATCAGCACCACCAGTGCGAGCCCAATCACCATAAACAACCCGCTGACCGTGTCGGGCACATCCGGTTCCAACACCTGGCTGAGCGCCTTCTTGAACTCCTATACGATCAGCTCGACCGCTGGCGCGACCCTCAGCGTCTATGGCAACCCGGCCGGTCTGGCCGCCGCCACCTATCAGGGCACCGTCACGCTAACGCCCTCCACCGGCACACCGCTAACCGTCAACGTGAACTTTACCGTGGGCATCGGTGGCGGTAGCACCTGGTCCGCGACCCCAAGCGCCGTCGCGTGGAACTTCACCACCGGCAGCGGCACTTTCCCCTTTCAGACGATAGCGGTCGGCGCCACCACTGGATTGTCTTCCTATAGTGTCAACACCACCCAAATCAGTAGCGCTAACCACTGGCTGCTGGTCTCTTCCGGCGGCCAATCTCCCAACCCTAGCGCGATCGCAATTCCCGTGGGTGTCGGTTTCACGCTGTCGGTCGGTAGCATAGCCAACAGCCTGACGCCAGGCACCTATACCGAACAGGCGAATATCACCGATCAATTTGGAATTCAGCAAGCCACTGTCACCGTGACCCTCACCGTGAATGGCGGCAATTTTTCGGGGCTCACCATTAGCCCCGGTTCCGTCACTTTCACCGCCGCGTTAAATGGCGCCCAGCAGAGCCAAGTGGTCAATGTGACCAGCGGCAGCGGCGGGAACCTTCTCGTCAACGGCTGCACTTCAATCGGTTGGCTGACCTGTACGTTCCCGTCCAATACCTCCCTCTCGCCCGGTGTGGCGGCCGGCCTTACCGTCATTGCCAATCCCAACGGATTGGGGGCCAACACCTACAGCAGCACCCTGCAGATTCAGGTGGGCGCACAGTCCGGCACGGTCAACGTGAGCCTGGTGGTTGGCGGCGGAAGCGGCGGAACCGGCACCGCAGGGGTGGCCCCGACGTCGCTCACCTTTGCCTACCAATACGGCACCAATACGGCGTTCGTCGCCCGGCAAAAGCTAGTCATCACGGGGCCGGCGGGCGCCTGGTCGTCCACCAAGGCCGTCACCTCTCCCACGGCCGGCACCTGGCTAAACTTCAGCCCATCAAGCGGCACCTCGTTGCCGGATCCCTCGATTGACGGCGCCACGCCTATCGTGAGCATCGATCCCACCGGCCTGGCCGTGGGCTCCTACGGCGGCAGCATCACCGTGACCACCCCCGGCGGCTCCCAGGTCATACAGGTTGTGCTCCACGTTGTAACGACAACCATCATTCTGCCGAACCCGGCAGGCGCGCTGGTCTTTACGTCGCAGATCGGCCAGCCGAATCCCGGCCCCAAGGGCCTATTCTGGAGCGACTCCGATAACGGACTGAACGTTAATTCGTCGCCGGTTATCGCAACTGCCAATAATCCATGGATCATTCTGAGTGGCCCGACGGTAGGGTCGGTAACGGTGCAGGTGGATGAAACCGGGTTGAGCGCGGGCGTGTATAACGGTTCCATCACGTTGACCCAAGCTGGCGCCGGCAACAGCCCCACCACAGTGCCCATCCTCCTGGTGGTGAACGGCGGAGGAGGAGGCGGCACGTTCGGCACCCTGACCTTCTCGCAGAGTTCGATTCCGTTCACTTCGACCAATGGTTCCACGCCCAGCCCGGCGGTTTTGACAGTGGGCGCCGACGCCAACACTTCGTTCGTGGCAAGCATCGGCTACACGAACGGCTCGGGAAGTTGGCTGACGATGAGCAACAATAGCACCGGTGTCACCACTGCGAGCAATCCCATGCTCCCCGGTACCACGCCGGTCAATCTCGGGTTTTCGATCAACCCGGCTGGCTTGGTCACGGGTAACTATGGCGCCACCATCTCCTTCACCGCCGCTAACGGCGTGGTGCAGACCGTGAGCGTGACCCTGACGGTGAGCAACTCCGGCGGCGGCACAACCGGAAACGTTACCGTGTCGCCCACTACGCTCAGCTTTGCGGCGCTACTGGGATCCAGCCCGGCAAACCAAATCCTTAGCGTGACCAGCGCTGCCGGCGCGGCTGGAATCTCCTTCACGGTGACGCCGACCACCACCACCGGCGGCAATTGGCTCACCGCCGGCGTCGGCACCGGTACGACTCCGTTGAATCCCTTGACGGTCATCGTCAATTCGAGCACACTGCCGGCGGCCAAGTACTCCGGCAACATCCGCATCACACCCAGCGGCGGTACCACGGTCGACATCCCCGTGACCCTGACCATCACGGCGCCGGGCATCGTTTCCGCGACGCCGGCCACACTGACCTTCGCCTACCGCTTGGGCGATTCGGCGCCGGCGGCCCAACCGGTCACCGTTTCCGGCAGTGGCGCCTTCACTGCCACGCCAGTCAGCGCCGGCAATTGGCTGACCGTCTCACCCGCCACCGGCACCACGCCCGGCACGGTGAACGTATCCATCAACACGGCCAACCTCACCACAGGCGGCCCCACTTACACCGGTACCATCCTGGTGGCCGGCACAGGCGGCGCGTCCGGTTCCACCACGGTTACCGTAACCCTGAACGTCACCTCCCCGCTACCCACCCTCAGCAGGGTGACCAACGCGGCCAGTTACGCCACCGGCTCCGTTTCGCCGGGCGAGATCATCACCCTCTTCGCCAACGATCCTACCCACCCCATCGGTCCGGCGACGCCGGCCTATCTCACGCTTGATTCCAACGGCAATGTCGCCACCTCCCTCGGCGGGGTGCAGGTGACCATCGCCGGGTATAGCTGCCCCATGATCTACGCCAGTGCGTCGCAGGTATCGGCGGTGGTGCCCTATGAGGTCAAGATCTACGCCACCGCCACCGTCCTGGTCAAGTTCCTCGGCCAGGGCTCTAATGGCGTATCGGTGAACGTGGCAACCACGGCACCGGGAGTGTTCACGTTCAATTCGTCAGGCACTGGCCGGGGAGCCATCCTGAATTCCGACCTCAGCGTCAACTCGGCGGCGAATCCGGCCACCCGTGGCGACATTGTGGTGATCTACGTGACGGGTGAAGGCGAGACTTCGCCGGGGGGTGTGACGGGGAAAGTGACCACGGTGGCTCTTCCTCCGCTGCCGGTGACCCCCGGGCCGCTACTGCAGCCCTCCGTCAGCATTGGCGGCACGCCGGCCAACTGGACCTTCGCCGGGGAGGCCCCCGGATTCGTCTCCGGCGTCTTGCAGATGAACGTGGTGGTTCCGACCAATATCGCGGCCGGCGACCAGCCCATCGTCGTCACAGCGGGAGGAATCTCCAGCCAGCAGGGTGTGACCGTCTCGCTTAAGTAGTCCAAACAGTTTCTCGCGGCCAATCGACGTAATACTCTAGTCAGAGCCACGACCGTCCGGGAGCGTTAGAAGTGCGGCAAACGCTCCCGACGCGAGCCGGAACCAAACAGGAAGACGACCTCACCGCTGAAACGGAGAGACCGCTGAGATAAGCGTAGAGAAAACCAACAAAGCTTGCTAAAGGGGCAGGCTGCGTGCCTCCCTTGGTGGCACGCAGAGTGCGCGGACAGCGGAAAGGGAAAATCCTCCCAATTCCGGCACGAATTCGACTCGGTAGGTACTAACGGTCGCGGCTCCGATTCGTCTTTGCGAGGAACCGTTTCCCTACACGTTTGGAGGGTGGCGTGCGTCTAATAGACTGTGATAGGTTTTCGGCTCTTGATGGGGTTACTCGCGGTGTCGGCTTTCGCCGGCGATGCGGCGCTGGATGCGCTGCTGAAGGGCGTGGAAGCCCGTTACAACCGGGCGAAGACGCTCCAAGTCCTTTTTCATGAAGACTATACGCCTCCCGGGCGGGCCAAGCGGACAGAAAGCGGCAGGTTGACCCTGCGCAAACCGGGGAAGATGCGTTGGGACTATGATCAACCCAGGGGCAAGCTTTTTGTGAGTGACGGGAAATACCTCTGGCTGTACACTGCGCTGGATAATCGCGCCGAAAAAATGAAGCTTAAAGAGAGCGACGATATGCGCGCGCCGCTCGCCTTCCTGCTGGGTAAACTGGACTTTCAGAAGGAGTTCCGCAATCTAAAAGCTAAGCCCGAAGGATCCGGCATGAGGATTACGGCGGAACCCAAGACCGACAACCTGCCTTACTCCGCCGTGGAATTCGTGGTCGACGCGGAACGGCACATCAAGGTGGTGAAGGTCACCGGTTTCGACCGTTCCACGCTTGAGTTCCACTTCGAGGAAGAAAAGGTGGACCCCGCCCTCGACGCTAAGTCATTCCAGTTTCAGGCACCTAAGGGCGCACAAATAGTGGAGGCGGGGCAGTAGGCATGGCCGATTTTGTCCTTAAATACGCAGACGGCCGCGGGTTGATCCACCATCAGGTTGCCTCCGCCGCCAGCGAGAAGGAACTGCGCGAGAAGTACGCGCAGCAGGGCTTCCTGATCTATTCCATCAAGGCCCGCTCTAGAGGCGTCGGTGGCAGCGGGTTCTTCAGCGGAAAGAAGAAGCTCAATCTGGAGAAGTTCCTCATCTTCAACCAGCAGTTTGTGACCCTCATCCGCGCCGGATTGCCCATCCTGAAAGCCTTGGACCTGCTGGCCGAACGGCTGACCGACCCCAAGCTGGGACCCTACATAAAGAGTGTCCGCGACGAGGTGCGCGGCGGCACGCTGCTCAGCGAGGCCTTCCGGCAGCAGGGGATTTTCCCCAAAATCTACGTCACCTCGGTCATGGCCGGAGAGAAAAGCGGCAGCCTCACCGAGGTCATGGACCGCTACGTCAACTACCAGAAACTATCGCTCGCGGTGCGCAAGAAGATCATGGTTTCGCTGATGTACCCGTGCGTGCTGATTGTCCTGGTGGCGCTGTTGATGGTCTTTTTGGTGACCTACGTGGTGCCCACTTTCGCCAACCTTTACAACAGCATGCAGGCGAAACTCCCGCTCATGACGGTGTATCTGATCGCCGTCGGGACGGCGGCGCAGAAGTACATCGTGTTGTTTGCGGCGGGGGGTGTGGGCGCCGTTTTTCTGTTCCGCTGGTGGGTGCGGCGCGATTCGGCCAAGGAAAAAGTGGACCGCGTAAAACTGCGCCTGCCGCTGGTGGGCGAGATCTGGCTGAAATACCAGGTGGCGCAACTGGCGCGCATTCTGAGCACTCTGCTGGTGGGCGGCATTCCGCTGGTCCAAGCCATGGAAACCGCCGCCGATTCGCTGGGCACGCGCCTGTTACAGCGCGCCGTGGAGGCCGCCGGTAAGAGCGTGCGGGAAGGCCAGCCGCTCTCCGGTTCGCTGAGACAATCGAAACTTTTCCCGCCGCTGGCCATCGATATGATCGAGGTGGGTGAATCCACTGGCGCCTTGCCGGCCATGCTCAACAGCGTGGCGGAATTCTTCGAAGAGGATGTCAATACCAGGATGGCGGCCACGCTATCGCTGATCGAACCGGCGATTATGATCGTGATGGGTGGTTTTGTGGCCTTTGTTTTGATCGCGTTGTATCTGCCGATCTTTTCCCTGGCCGACACGATCCGATAAGGAAGAGTGGAAGTAAATGGCGACGACGGACAGACCCAAATTGGCGGACCCCGGGGCGGAAGCGGAGCAGGCGCAAGCCATTGCCGCGCGCTACCGCTGCGAATATATCGATCTGCGGGAAGCGGGAATCGACCACGATCTGTTCCGCACCATTCCGGTGGACCTCATGTTCCGCTACAACTTCGTGCCGCTGCACGCGCAGAACGGCACGCTGGATATCGCCCTCTCCGATCCGCGGAATCTCAACCTGATCGATGAACTGACCCTGCTGCTCAACAAGAAACTGCGCGTCAAGGTGGCCACCCTCTCGCAGATTTCCGAACTGCTCAAGAAGACCGAGCAATCGCAGCGCGTGCTGGAGGAAGTCACCGAAGGCTTTGCGCTCGACGTGATCGCCGAAGACGGCGATTCCGACGAGACCCTCTCCATCGACAAGCTGACGGCCACGGATTCGGATATCGCGCCGGTCATCAAGCTGGTGGATACCACCATCTTCAACGCCCTGGAACGGCGCGCCAGCGATATTCACATTGAATCGCGCGATCAGGAAGTGGCCATCAAGTACCGCATCGACGGCGTGCTGCACTATGCCATGCCGCCCATTTCCAAGGACTGGCAGAGCACCATCATCTCGCGCATCAAGGTGATGAGCGAACTGGATATCGCCGAAAAGCGCGTACCGCAGGACGGGCGCTTCCGCGTGCGGTATAAAAACCGCCTGATCGATTTCCGCGTCTCCATAATGCCCACCATCCACGGCGAGGACGCCGTATTGCGTGTGCTGGACAAGGAATCCATGAGCGAGAAGTTCCAGAAACTCTCGCTTGACGTGGTGGGTTTCAGCGAAGGCGACCTGGTCAAGTTCCGCCGCTACATCATGGAGCCCTACGGCATGGTTCTGGTCACCGGGCCCACGGGGTCGGGGAAAACCACAACGCTCTACGCCGCGCTCAGCGAGATCAAAAACGACGAAGACAAGATCATCACCATCGAAGACCCGGTGGAATACCAGGTGAAGGGGATTACGCAGATCCCGGTGAATGAGAAGAAGGGCCTGACGTTCGCGCGCGGTTTGCGCTCCATTCTGCGCCACGATCCGGACAAGATCATGGTGGGCGAAATCCGCGATCAGGAGACCGCCCAGATCGCCATCAATTCGGCGCTCACCGGCCACCTGGTGTTTACCACGGTCCACGCCAACAACGTGCTGGACGTGCTGGGGCGCTTCCTCAACATGGGCGTGGAGCCCTACAATTTCGTGTCGGCGCTCAACTGCATCCTGGCGCAGCGCCTGGTGCGGCAGATCTGCGAGCACTGCAAGCGGGAAGTGAAGTATCCCGATTCGCTGCTCATCGAAAGCGGGCTCAACCCGGATGAATGGCGCCACGTGCCGATGATGGAAGGCCCCGGCTGCTTCGAGTGCGGCGGCACGGGCTTCCGCGGCCGTTCGGCGATTCACGAACTGCTGGACCTGACGGACCGCATCCGCGAAATGATCTTGAACCGCCGCCCCACCTCGGAAATCAAGCGCGCCGCCAAGGAAGACGGCATGACGTTCCTGCGCGATTCGGCGGTGGAAAAGATGCGCCTGGGAATCACCACCTTGCGGGAAATCAACAAGGTCACGTTCATCGAGGGGTAATGCTGGACAAGCTCAAGTCACTTCTGCAGGAAGCGGCGCCCGCGATGGCGTTCGAAATCACCGAAGCCGGTATTGCCTCGGCGCGTATCGGGGCGCGCGCGGAGTTGGATTACCTGCCCTTGAAACCAGGCACGCTGGCCGTCTCGCCGCTCAAGGAAAATGTGCTAGATCCCGACGAATTCGCGAGCGCCGTGCGCAGTCTGGCGGGCACGCAGGCGGCGCGCAAACGGCGTGATGTCGCTTTGATTCTGCCCGATTTCAGCGCGCGCATTTCGGTGCTGGATTTCGACGTATTTCCCAAGGACCCCACGGAGCAGGCCTCGCTGATCCGCTTCCGCCTGAAGCGCAGCGTACCCTTCGACGTGGAATCCGCGGTGGTGAGCTACTGGGCGCAGAACGGCGAGAAGGGCAAAACCGACGTGGTGGTGGTGATGGCCCCGCTAGAGATTGTTTCGCGCTATGAATCGCCGTTCCGCACCGCCGGTATGAATCCCGGCATGGTCACCACCTCCTGCCTGGCGGCCCTGGAACTGGCGCCCGAGGCCGGGCTCAGCGTCCTGGCCAAGCTCACCGGACGCGTGCTCACCGTGGTGGTGCGCGACAAGATCCAGCTCAAACTGGTGCGCTGCCTGGAATTGCCCTCCGCCGATTTGGACGATGTCGCCGCCGTGCTGGCGCCCACGTTCGTCTACATAGAAGACAACCTGGGACGCCGCGCGGAAAAGTTGCTGCTGTGCGGATTTGGCGCCGCTACCGCCGAGGCGGAGAGCCGCTTCGCCGAAGAGTTGGACGTGGAAGTGGAACCGCTGCGTTCGCCGCTTGGCATCCCAGGGGAAAATAACGCGGGACTGCTGGGGTATCTGCGGTCCATCGCAAGAAACAATTAACTCAATCGAATGAAGATTCCCATCAATCTCGCTAGCGAACCCTTCCGCCGAGACCGCGCGATGTTGGTGGCGTCGCTCGCGGCCGGCGTCCTTCTGTTGGTCTCGCTCGCCGCGCTAGTCATGCTGGCCAACGCCGACAACGCGCAGTTAGCCGATCTGCGCAAAGAGGTCACGCAACTCCACGCCGAGATCGCCGCTGCCGGCCAACAGCAGGCCGCGTTCGAGGCCGTCATCCACAAGCCGGAGAACGCCCAGGTGCTGGAACTCAGCGTCTTCCTCAACACCCTGCTGAGCCGTAAAGGGATCAGTTGGACGCGCATTCTGGCGGACCTTGAGAAGACCATGCCGGGCAATGTGAAGATGCTCAACATCCAACCTTACGTGACCGGACGCAACCAGGTGGTCTTGAGTTTGCAGGTGGGCTCGGAGGGTCCCGAGCCGGTGATCCTGTTCTACAAGGCGCTGGAGAGATCGGATTTGTTCGGTGGTGTCACGCAGAACATTTATCAGCCTCCTTCCCAGGCGGAGCCGTTGTACCGCTATCGCTTCACGGTGAATTATGCCCAGAAACTTTAACCTTCCGGCACTCAAGTGGAAGGATCCGCGCGTGGCGATGCGCGTTGTTCTGGGTGTCCTGCTGCTGGCCAACCTGATGACCGCCGTGATTGCGTTCAAGCCGTTTGGCGGTGGCGCGGACGACCTGCGCCGCGACCGCAACGCGCTGCGGCAGCAACTGGCCCAATTGAAGCTGCAGGTGGCCCAGAACAGGCGGATGGTGGAGAAACTCGATACCGCGCGCAGCCAGGGCGATCAGTTTCTGGCGAAGTACTTCACCCAACGGCGCGTGGTGACGTCCACCATCCAGGGTGAACTGGTGCAGATTGCCAAGGACGCCGGCATCACCTACCAGCCCACCACCTGGAACATCGAACCCCTCGAAGGCTCCGACACGCTGGCCATGATGACAATCAACGCGGGATGCCAGGGTACCTATGCGGCGCTCTCCAAGTTCGTCAACCTGGTGGACAAGTCGCCGCGCTTCCTGATTATTGAGAGCATGGTGGCGGCGCCGCAGCAGACCGGACAGGTTCTCAACGTTACGGTGAAGGTGGATACCTTCGTGAAGGAAGAGGGATTAGGCGGGCCGCTGGAACCGGACGCCGCCGATGCGCCTGGGGCAAACGCCGTTCCTCCGGCCAACGCCGCGCCTGCCGCCACCGTGCGGCCGGGAGCCGGACTATGAAGTTTGGCGCCGAGGACAAGAAGAAAGTTTGGGTGCTCATCGGGCTGGGTGTAGTGGCGGCTTACTTTATCTACTCCAACTTCGTGTCCGATTCCTCCCCGTCCACGGCGGCGCCGAAATCGGCCCTCCTCACCGAGCGGGAGCGCATCGCCGCCGAGGCCGGCGGTGGGGCGCCCGCCCCTGTTCCCGGGCCGCTTGCAGCGCCGCAGCCGGCCGCGCCCCCGCGCCAGTTGGGCAGCGCCAGCCGCTCGCGCGGCGACGAGTTTCATCCCTCGCTGCGCTCCAAACGCAAGGAAGATCAGATCGACCCAAAGACTGTCGATCCCACCCTGCACCTGGAGCTGCTGGCCAAGGTGCAAAGCGTGAAACTGGATGGCGGGCAGCGCAATCTGTTTCAGTTCGGCAAGGCGGAGGTGGCCGCTCTCACCGGGCCGGAACCTATCATCGCGCACAAGAGGGAAGCCCTGGGCCCCCTGGCGCCGCCCCCGCCGCCGCCCCCGCCCGGTGCGATTCCAATCCCGCCGCCGCCGCCGATTACGATGAAGTATTATGGTCTGGCCACCAAGCGTATCGATGGCAGGAAGACCGGTTTCTTCCTGGATGGCGAAGAGATTATTCTGGCTACCGAGGGCATGATCGTGAAAAAGCGCTACAGGATAGTGCGCATTAACGCGGAGTCGGTCGTGCTGGAAGAGCTCGAAGCCAAACGCGAACAGACCTTGAAGATTGCGGAGGATGCCGGTGGCACGTTGTAACAGCCGGCGTGGCAACGAGGAGCGAGGCTTTGCCCTGCTGCTGGTCTTCCTCATGGCCAGCATAGTGGCCATCATGTTGTATATGGAGCTACCGCGGGTGGCCATGCAGTCGCAGCGCGATAAGGAAGAGACGCTGATCGATCGCGGCGAGCAGTACAAACGGGCCATCCAGCTTTTTGTCAACAAGACGAAACGCTATCCCCCCGAGATCAAGGATCTGGAGAGCTTTCAGAATCAGCGCTTCCTGCGCCAGCGCTACGCGGACCCGATGACCGGCAAAGATGAGTGGCGGCTGATCCACATCCAGGGTACGATGCTCACGGATTCCAAGTTGACCAAACCCAATGGACCGGGCGGCAAGGACGAGGTCAAGACACCGAACGGATTCGTGGGTGAGCAGGTGGGACTCGGGGGATCGCAGGACCCGAGTCAGGGTGGTGGCGCCGCCAATCCGCGCGACCGCCGGCGCACTAGCGAAGGCGCCAACTCTACCATGCCAGGCCAAGGACCGGCGGGCGGCGACCCCTTGGGCGGGCAGAACCCCCTCCCTGGCCAAGGGCCGGACGGCGGGCCACAGCCGTTTCCCGGAACTTCTTCTACGGGACAACCCGGCCAGCCCGGCTTTCCGCCCGGCGCGAATATCCCCGGACAGCCAGGGTACCCGGGACGCCCGGCGTACCCCGGCATGCCCGGCATGCCGGGGGGCCGCTCCAACACCATTGCGAACCAACCCGGCAACCCGTCGAATCCCAGCAATACCTCCGTCGGCGGGGGCGGCGGGTTCGTAGGTGGTGGTGGTTCGTTTGTCGGCGGCGGAACCCCGGCCGCCAACGCGGGCTATCCAGGCCAAACAGGGCCCGGACAGTCCGGACCAGCAGGCAATTCACCAGGGATGCCGCAAAACTTTCCGCCGCCCGGACAGTCCGTACCGCTGGGCAATCCACCAGGGATGCCGCAAGGCTTTCCGCAGCCCGGCACGACGACGGGTCAGGGCAACGCCGCAGCCGACATGATCCGCAACATCCTGACCACTCCCCGGCCGGGAGGCATGCCGCAGGGTAATCCGGGTGGCCAGACCTTCGGCGGTGGCATCGCCGGAGTGGCCAGCACGGCGGAAGGCGAGGGCGTGAAGGTATACAACGAACGCACTCTATACCAGGAGTGGGAGTTCATCTACGACCCGGCC
>JANYJN010000308.1 GCA_025358475.1 Candidatus Solibacter sp. | reverse complement strand
TGCGACACCCGCTCCGGGTTCAGGCCGCGCGGATACTGCACGCTGGAAATGTTGCCCAATGCCAGCATGTAGAGGGAACAGACGCCGATCACCAGCGTGGTTTCCAGCGTCTGGGCGGCACCCGGATTGACGCCGAACAGGCGGGTGACGCCGGCCAGTATGAACACCTCCATGTAGATGAACACCAGCGCCGCCAGGTTCTTTGCGGCAAAGGTTTTGGCCAGCGGTTGCGGAGCGGCGAAGTAGATCAGGGCCGCGGAGCGATCGAAGCCGAAGCAGTTCCAAAAGGAAACCTGCCCCAACAGGGTGAGCGCATACACCGAGACCACGGTGAGGAAATAATGCGACATGGTGCTGTGGCGGCCGGCCGTGCCGCCGAGAATCATGGGCAGCCAGACCATCAGGCCGAACGAGAACCCCATCACAAAGACCATGCGGAAACGCGGCGTGCGCGCTAGCGAACGGAGTTCCTTTTCGACGATGGCGGCCAGCGGGTCGCGCAGCCAGCGCGCGGGAAAGCGGTAGAACGCTTCGGCCGCCGCCTGCAACGGGGAGACGCGGCTGGTTCGCGGAGTGGCCACGGCCGCCACGGCGTCAAATCGCAAATTGCGTTCGAACTGGGTGCGGCCGAACCAGCCGGCCAGCAGGGTCCAGGCGGCCAGAGAAAGCAGCGCGGCGAACTCGCTTTGTCCCAGCGCGGCCCAGGCGGCGGCGGTCCACGGCCACGCCGCGCTCTCCATCCAGTGGGTCCAGTTGCCGGTCAATCGGGGACGATGGCCGCCCGAATACCAAAAGCGGGGCAGCATCCACAGCATGAAGAGCAGGAAGACCAGCAATTCGCGCACCTTGCGTTTAGAGAGCAGGCGTTCCAACAGGCTGCGCGTGCCGCTGGCCAGCAACAGGTTGAACGCGACGAATAGCAGGACCGCGGGCAGCGACAGCCATCCCGTAAGCGCGGCTCTATGGAACATGCCGGCGACGCTCCCGGCGAGCACCATCAGCATTTCGACGCCTGTGGTCAGGCGCAGCAGCACCTCCACCTGAAACAGCTTCGCGTGCGGCACCGGATAGACCATCAGCTTGCGCATATCGAGCGCCGACCCCATGCTGGCCGAAAGAATCGGCATGGCCTGCCAGTACACGCACACACCCAGCGCGCCCACGGGAGCCCAGAGGCGCAGCTTTTCGGCGGAAGCCCCGGATACCGCGAGGAACGCGGCGCAGGCCACCACCACCCAGACGCCGTACCAGAAGAGCCCGGTGACGATGCCTAACACGCGGCCGCGACTGCCCACCCGCATGCTCAAGAATTGGGCGCGCAGGATGGCCGCGATCATAGCCACTCCAGCCGCCCGGTCTGCTGGCCCGCGCCCAACAGGCGCACGAAAGCGTCTTCCAGCGATTCGCCGCCGGCGCGCAACTCGTTGAGCGCCGCGCAAGCGACGATGCGTCCCTGGTTGATGATGGCCACGCGGTCGCAAAGCCGCTCCACCACTTCCAGCACGTGGGTGGTGAGGAAGATGGTGGCGCCGCGCCGCACCTGATCGGTCAGGATGTCCTTCATGACGCGCGCGCCCACCGCATCCACGCCTTCGAAGGGCTCGTCCAGAAGGAAAAGCTCGGGATGATGGATCAGCGAGGCGGCCATGGCCACGCGCTTGCGCATGCCTTTGGAGTATTCGCCGATGATCTTGCGGTCTGTCTGGAGTTGGAACAAATCCATCAGTTCCCGGGCGCGCTCCATGGCGGTGGGCCGCGGCAACCCGTACATGCGGCCCACGAATTCCAGGAACTCGACGCCGCTCAGACGGTCGAAGAGCAGCGATTCCTCGGGCACCAGGCCGATGCGTTTCTTGATCTCCAGTGCATCCCCGGGGAGTTTGAAACCCAGGATCTCGATGCTGCCGCCATCGTTGGGAATCAATCCGGTGAGCATGCGGATGGTGGTCGACTTTCCAGCGCCGTTGGGCCCGAGGAAGCCGAAGAACGATCCGCGCGGGACTTCGAGATCGACGCCATCGACGGCGGCCGTGAGGCCATACGATTTTCGAAGATCGCGAACCAGAATGGCGGGAGACATCTTTTCAGTTTACGGCGCTGGAAGCTACCGCACCTCAAACGTGCCGAACACCAGGCCCAGATCCCGCGGGTCGCTCGACGGGCGGATCACCCGCCCCACTTCCACCGTCACGCGCATCGCCGCCTTACCCACCACCGAATCGGGCAGCGCGAACACCAGCTCGAACGCATTCTCTCCCGGCCGGATCGCCATGGCGGGCAGTGCCACGGCTTCCACCGTTACCGTAACGGGAAGCGGTCCCGCCCTGAGTTGTTCCTCCGGGCAAGAGCCGCGCAGATAGAGCTTCTGGCCGGGAGTGGCCGGCGCGCCCATGCGCAGAGCGGCGCGCCGCGGCATCCAGCGATGGTCGCCATCGCTCGGGTACCACTCCGGACCAAGCAGGTAGGAGGAGAGCGGGCTGGCGGCATCCACGCGCAGGGGGAGCGGGCCGGCATCCCCGCGCAGGGAGAACCCGCTTTCGCGCGGCAGTGCGGCATAGAGGGCTGTAATGTTGCGCAGACGCGGGCCGCGCACGTCGTAGACCACCAGCTCCTCGCGCCTGAGCGCCTGGGCTACCACGCCGGTGGGGAGGATGTAGTCGTCGATATTGCCCAGGTCGGGATGGGAAGCGATGCGCTTGTCGCTGCCCGGGGCCAGATAAATGTGATCCAGGCCGAACAGACGGAAGGGGCGGTCCAGCACGCCGTTCCAGAACAGATCGGTATCCACACCTTCGAGCAGGATGGATTTCGATGGATAGCGTTCGTGGATGCCCGCCACGCCTTCCACCAGATTGCGCACCCGCATGGTGATATCGTGATTCCACTGCGAGGTGGCTACCAGTGTGGGGACGCCCATCAGGGCGTAAATGGCGGCCAGCGTGACGGCGGCGGCGCGTCCGCACACTCCGGCGCGCCAGCCTGAAACGGCGGCCCAGCCGCCCAGCCAGCACAGCCCGATCACGGGTAGGAACACGTAGTATTCGGTTTGGTGGTCGCGCAAAGGCAACACGGGCGCGAGCACGGCCAGATACCAGACCAGACAAAACAGGGCGGTGCGCTCGCCCGCGCGCAGTTTCCACAACAGAAACCCAACCAGGCCGGCGGAGACCACGGCGATGCCGGTGGGCAGCAGCCACTTGGGGAGGTAGTAGGGCGTGAATAGGAACGTGGGGCCTACCGACCAGGTCCAGTATTCGCCCAGAGTACGGAACATGGCGCCGGTGACGTGCATGGCGTAGCCGCCGGTCTTCCGCGCCGGCGCCGCGAAATTGTGCGCCACCGCGTAGGCGATGGAGACGGCGAACATGGGTAGGGTTGCGCGGAAATGCTTAGCGCGGCCTGACGGGGCAATGCCACTCGCTTTTTCGCGATGGGGGGCACCGGCATCAATGGTGGGGCCGATCCCCTGGTCCGCGGCCGACGCCCCCGCCGGCCTGCTCGCGCCCTGCAAGATGCCGAACCCGCCGGGCCGGCTGCGGGACGAGGGCGTCCCGCGCGGACCAGGGGGTCCGCCCCACCACTTCCGCACCATTCCCGATAGCGGGAAAAACGAGGGGCACGGCCCTGACTGGGTCCCCTCTCGGCCCGGTTCCGATGGGGTGACTGTTCCGCGCACACACAGCAGCGTGTAGGCCGCAGCGATCACCGGGTAGACCACATTCAGTTCCAATGCGCCAAATCCCAGCAGGAATGCGGCCCATTGGAAGCGGTTGTAGCGGCGCTCGCCGGTCTCCACATAGCGCAACAGGAAGTGAAAGGCCAGCAGTAGAAAGAAGCCGCACATCACCTGGTTGTAGACGCAGCACCAGCCCAGGGGCTCTATGCCGGAACCGTTGAGCACCCAGAAAATGGCCGCGAAAAACCCGGCCCAGCGCAGTCCGGTGAGGCGCGCGCCGATGGAGGCCACCAGCGCCAAATTGGCGAACTGGGTGGCGAAGACGACCATCTTGAAGGGCAACGCGTCCAGCCCGACGAGGCTGAATCCCAGCATGAAAAACGCGCGCTCGCTGAGCGGCCTGATGGTCCCCTGGGCCTGCGGCGCGAAGATCGCCACCAGAAACTCATGGAAGTTCTGTATGTAGAGGCCGGTTCCCAACCAGGCGAAATCGTCCGCGCGGAACCACGCCGTGAAGCCGCGCCAGTAGAGCGCCAGGCAGAGCAGCGAGGGAGCCAGCCAGAAGGCCGCGCTCGCCAGCCGGCCGGAGTACAGCGCCGGCTGAGTACCGCCCCGCATCGGGCTGCGCGACATGCAGGTGAGGGCGTTCCGCAAATGCCGGCCAATCGAGAGAATCCTAGCGTAGAAGCTACTCCCATCAGAGCCGCGACTGTCAGGAAGCGTTACATCTAAGCGCGAGGCTGGCATCGCTCCCTTACGGTCGCGGCTCTGATGGGGGCTTCGCGCTGGTCCACTTCCATGTCGCACAGCCCCCGCACCGGGCTCACTTGCCTTCCAGGCCGATGTTCAACACGATGATCCCCAGTTCGCGTATATCCACGCCGCTGGGCGCCATGGCCTTATCCAACTGGAAATCCACGCG
>JANYJN010000274.1 GCA_025358475.1 Candidatus Solibacter sp. | reverse complement strand
GAAGCTGCATGCCTTCGTCGCCCTGCTGATTTCGGCGATGGTGATGGGGCTGGCCTCCGGGATGGCGCCGGACAAGGTGCTGAAATCGATCCAGACGGGCTTCGGCGACGCCCTGGGATTCATCGCCGTGGTGCTCGGGCTGGGCGCCATGATCGGCCGCTTCCTGGAATATTCCGGCGGCGGAAGAGCGCTGGCCGACTGGCTGCTAAAGAAATTCGGCGTCGAACACGCGGCCTGGGCCATGCTGGCGGCGGCGTTTCTGGTGGGGCTGCCCATCTTCTTCGAGGTCGGCTTCATCATCCTGGTGCCGCTGGTTTGGAACCTGGCGCGCGAGACCAAGCGGTCACTCCTCTTTTATGGGTTGCCGATGGCGGCGGCGCTGACCATGACGCATTCGCTGGTGCCGCCGCATCCGGCACCGGCCGCCGCCACGCAATTGCTCGGCGGCGATCTGGGGAGCACCATCCTCTATGGCGCCGCGCTCTCGCTCCCCATGGCGCTGGCCGCCGGCATGCTATACGGCACCTGGATCGCGCGGCGCATCTACATCCCGGTCCCCGATATCGCCAAGCTCATGACGCGCGCCGCGGAGACGGAATCGGCGCCGCCCATCCCGATGGTGATTCTGCTCCTGCTGCTTCCGGTGATGCTGACCTTGGGCGGCACGTTGGCGAGTATGCGCGATCTGCCGTTGAAGAGCGTGGCGATCTTCGCCGGGCACCCGTACACGGCACTGACCGTGACCGCACTGGTGGCCATCTACTTCTTCGGCATCCGGCGCGGGCTGTCGCGCGAGAAGGCCTCGAAGATGGCCACCGAAGCGCTGCTGCCGGTGGGCACGCTGATCTGCATCATGGGCGGAGGCGGCGCGCTGAAGCAGATTATTGTGGATTCTGGCGTGGGCGGTTATGCCGGCAACCTGCTGATGACCAGCGCGATTTCGCCGCTGCTGGTGGTGTGGCTGATCGCCGCGGCCATGCGCCTGGCGCAGGGATCGGCTACCGTGGCCATCATTACCGCGGCGGGCATCGCGGCGCCGCTGGTGAAGGGGATCCCGGGGTACACGCCCACCGAGTTGATTCTGGCGCTCTGCGCCGGCGGCTCGGCATTCTCCCACGTCAGCGATTCGGGCTTCTGGATGGTGACGCAATACTTCGGTATGACGGTCCCCCAGAGCTTGAAAACGTGGACCACGATGAAGATCATCGCGGCGGTTCTGGGACTCGGGATCGTGATGGCCGCGCATGCGCTGCTGCGCTGACTCCGGGCGCAAAACTCCGCTTCCGCGCGGAAGACCGGCGGGGCAGGGGCCCTTCCACTCCGTCATCTCCGTACGCCAACACCGGCGGGAGCGCCGTTAATCGTGTTTCCCCTTGATCAACTTGCGTGCCGCGGAGCGGAAGAAGGCTCCACCCAAGGCGGCAATCGCAAGGGCGGCGGCGAACAGTGAGAGTGCTTCTAAGCTTGCGCGGCCTTCGCGCTCCCAATAGACGTCGCGCAAGTTGAGCCAAAGTGCAAATTCATCCAGGGTGAGTGCCGCCCCAACGCCGTACGCCATGGACATGACGCGGCCAACCCACGTTCGGGAGCCCGCGTCGCCGGTGCCGGCCCGCAGCATCCACCCGTAGCCAGTGACCAGGAGCAAGAGAATGCCCCACACCAAATGGTGTATGTGGCGCCCACGCATCTGGATGTCGTGAAATGGGCCGATTTCATTGTGTATGAGGAACGTCAGGATCCGGACCACGGCTACAGCCACGAAAAACCCCGTAGCAGCCCAAAAGAGCCGTTCCCGGGGCGTCTCGGGAAACTTTTCGCCGTATATAGCTTGCAGAAACCGGGCCCGGATCAACAAGCTGACAGCGACCAGGATCAGCGCGATCAGCAACGGGGCCAGCCAGTAGCTGTAATGGAACTGAGACACGATTTGTTCTTTTCGATTGTCGCATGGAGGGAAAAGATCGTGTACATTCTGTCCAGTGGGGCAGCCAATCCTGGCTGCAAGCCGCCTTTCAAACGGCTTTGCCCCATCGCCACAGCCCGGCTCGCCAACGGACGTGGCGGGCACTCGACGAACTTTAGCTATTCGTGTGGAGGTACGGGTAGGGTCCGCCGGTACATCTCCGCGAATTGTTCCAGCGTCATCTGTTCGGCGCGCAACCCGGCCTCCGGCCAGGGGTCGATGGCTTCTTTCCCATAGATCCCGGCCAGATTATTGCGCAGGGTCTTGCGTTTCTGGCGGAAGCACTGGCTGAGGAAGCGCCGGAACGCCTCGCGGTCTCCTACACCCAAATCGCGCATGTGAGGCGTCAGCAGCACCACGGCGGAATCCACCTGCGGCGGCGGGCGGAAGGAGCCGGGCTTGACTTCGAACAGCAGCCGCGTTTCGGCAAACATCGCGGTCTGCAAAGTGAGGTAACCGTACTCGCGGTGGCAAGGCCGCGCGATCAACCGCTCGGCCACTTCCTTTTGAATCAGGAAAACGATCCGCGGAACGTCGAGGCGCACCGCTTTCTCCAGGATCGGCGACGTGATGTAGTAGGGCAGGTTGCCGGCGATGGGCGCGCGTCCCCATTGGGTAAGATCGGTGGCCAGGACGTCGGCGTGCACGATTTCCAGACGCGGCTCGCCGTCGAACCTGGTGCGCAGATGATCCACCAGGGTGGCATCGATTTCGATGGCCACGACGCGGGCGGCGCGGCGCAGCAGCTTTTCGGTGAGCGCCCCGCGGCCGGGTCCTATTTCGATCACCAGGTCTTCGCCCGCCGGGCACACGGCCACGGCAATGCGCTCCAGAACGCTGGCGTTGGTGAGGAAGTGCTGACCGAGTTTTTGCGGCAAGGTGTGGCGGCTAGCTCCGCAGGCGGTGGCCGCCGCTGAAGACCACCTGCTTCAGACCCCAGGTGGGTTGGCCGCTAACCGTGGCCGGCGTGAACTGCGAGAGCAGGATGAGGCTCTTCATTTCGTCCGTGAGTTCGCCCCCGTACAGATAGTAATCCTGCACGTGGCCACGTTCGTCAATCAGCAGGGTCAGCGACACTTCATTGCCGTAGATGACCGCACTGCCCGGCAGCAGCCGCGCGTGATCGGCGCTGGTGCCGACGATTTTGCCATCCGGATCGCCCCACTGCACATCCGTCTCGGCAACCGCCAGGGGCGGTTCATAGCTGTGGTTGTGCGGGAAGCTGAGCGACGGGACCAACAGGCTGAACATCACCAGCGCCGACATTACGCCGCCGGTGACAGGCACCGCGAACGGCCGCATCATGTTGTCGAAGGCCAGGCGGGTAGCCGTCACCCAGTGGGCCACTCGGGTAGAGAGAGTCTTGCGGGCAACGCGCCGGGCGCATTCATGCGACGCCATCACACGGAGCTCGGTGGCGAGGGCCACGGGCACATGGGGCCGTGCCATGTCACGAAGACTGGCGCGCATGTGCTGCATGGATTCGAATCGCTCGCCGCACTTGCCGCAGGCGTCCAGGTGCGCCAACACATACTCCCGCTCGGCGGCTGGCAGGTTACAGTCCAGCAGCAGGGAGATCCGTTCTTGCACGTTTTCACAGCTCATAACATCACTCTGCCGTCTTGGCAACTAGTCGCGGGGCCAGGCCTGTTTTCAGGCTTCCCACGAGTTCTTCCCGCAGTGCCTCGCGGCCGCGCAGGATTCGGGATTTCACTGTTCCCAATGAAACGCCGAGGATTTCCGCGATTTCCTCGTAAGCCAAATCAGAGATGTCTCTCAGCGCCACGGCTTCCCGGAAGATCGGGTTGATTCTCTTCAGCGCAGCTTCAATCATGACGTGCTGTTCGCTGTCGAACGCCTCATCG
>JANYJN010000266.1 GCA_025358475.1 Candidatus Solibacter sp. | reverse complement strand
GAAATGCGCGTGGGCAAAGTTCTCTCCGCCGAGCGCGTAAAAGGCGCCGACAAGCTGCTGCACATGAAAGTCGATATCGCCGAGGCGGAGCCGCGATCCATCGTGGCCGGCATCGCCGAAGCCTATACGCCAGAGCAACTGCTCAACCGCAAAGTGGTCATCGTCGCGAATTTGCATCCGCGCAAGCTCAAAGGCATCGAATCTAATGGAATGATCGTGGCGGCATCGGTAGACGGTGGCAAGCCCGTACTCGCCGGCTTCCACGAGGAGATCCCGGTAGGAGCGCGTCTGAAGTGAGCCTGCCAGAAATGAGACTGGTGGACACGCACTGTCACCTGGACGACGAAAAATTCGATCCCGATCGCGAGCAGGTGGTTGACCGCGCCCTGGCCTCTGGCATCGAGTTGATGGTGGCCATCGGCACCGGCGGCGCGCTCGATGTCGCTATCCGCCTGGCTGAGCGCTACCCGTTCATCTACGCCACCGTCGGCGTGCATCCGCACGACGCCGCCCATGCCACGCCCGATACCTTCGCGCGCCTGCGCGATTTGGCCGGCCATCCGAAAGTGCTGGCGATCGGCGAGATCGGCCTGGACTATCACTACGATTTCTCTCCCCGCGATGTACAGCGCTCCGTGTTCGAGCGCCAGTTGGAACTTGCCGCTGCCGTCCACAAGCCCATCGTGATCCATACCCGCGAAGCCTGGGAAGACACCATGGCGCAGGTGACTTCCCTGGGCGCCTGCCTGCCCTATGGCGGCATCATGCACTGCTTCACCGGCGATGCCGCGCAGGCCCGCCAGGCCCTGAACCTCGGTTTTTATTTAAGTTTCGGCGGGGTTCTGACCTTCCCCAAAGCCGAATCGGTGCGCGAAGCTGCGAAGATCACGCCCGAAGACCGGCTTCTGGTGGAGACCGATTGCCCGTACCTCGCCCCCGTGCCGCATCGTGGAAAACGCAACGAACCGGCTTTCGTGGTGGACACCGCACGCCGTCTGGCGGAGGTGCGCGGTGTCACGCCGGAGGCCATCGCCGCATGTACCACGCGTAATTTCCGCGACCTGTGTTTGCGCGGGCAGACCAGTAACGGTTAAACTGGTAAACTTACATGAATCTAGGCAAGCTGGGGCAGGCTCTGACAGCGCGCGAGATGTTCGACCTTATCCAGGACGATTTGGAGCAGGTCGAAAAGAAGATCACCATGGAATCGGTGGCGTCGGTGGACGCCGTCACCGCCATCGGACAGTACTTGCAATCGGCCGGCGGCAAACGCCTGCGCCCCGCCCTGCTATTGCTCTCCGCCAAACTGGCCGGCAACGGTGGACCCTCGGCCATCCAGTTGGGAGCCGTCGTCGAACTGATCCACGCCGCCACCCTGGTGCATGACGACGTCATCGATACCGCGGAGACCCGCCGCGGCCGCCCTTCGACGAATGTACAGTGGGGCAATCACACCTCCGTGCTGGCCGGCGACTGGATGTACATGCAGGCCTTCCAGATAGCGCTTCGCGAGCGCAGCTTCCCGGTGCTGGACCTGTTGGTCCCCCTGACCCAGATGATGGTGGAAGGCGAGCTTCTGCAACTGGAGCGCATTGGCCGCATCGACGTGACCGAAGCCGATTGCATGCAACTGGTGGACCGCAAGACGGCCTGCCTGTTCAGCGTCTGCGCCCGTCTGGGCGGCATGGCGGGACACGCCGATTCGCGCACAGTGGAAAAACTTGGGGAATACGCCTGGAATCTGGGCATGGCCTTCCAACTGGTGGACGACGTGCTGGATTTCACCGCCCGCGAGAAAACCCTCGGCAAGCCGGTGGGCGGCGATCTGCGCGAAGGCAAAGTGACGCTCCCCCTGGTGTACGCCCTGGAACGCGCCACCGCCGAGGAGCGCGCCCTGGTCGAGACCATCCTGCGCGACCGCAGCTATGAGAACGTCCCCTTCAAACGCATTCTCGCCCTACTCGAAAAGTACCAAGGCATAGAGCGCGTGAAAGAGCGCGCCCAAGCCTTCACCGATAAAGCCCGCCAAACCATCGGCGAGTTCCCCGAGTCCCCCTACCAGCGCGCCCTGCTCGCCGTCACCGATTTGATCACCGAACGGGATCACTAGCCAAGTCTCTGGCCGCCGATGAACGCGGGTAACACCCCAGGCGCCGAATATCACGCCATCACTTTTCGGAAAGCGTCCTGGAATTTTTTCATCTCTTCGGGAAGGCCGATGGTGAGGCGCATGTGCGTGGGCCACACCGGCCACCGGCGCCCGACGTAGACCCTTTCGGCTTGCAGGGCGGTGATCACTTCCCCGACGGGGCGCTTCACGTCGATCATGAAGCAGTTCGACTTGCCGGGCACGTAGCTGAAGTTGTACTTTTCCAGGAAGCTGTAGGTTTCCTCGCGCACATCGCCGATAAACTTGCGCCGCTCGGGAATCACGTACTTCGCCTCCAGGCTGGCGCTGGCGGCGGCCATGCCCGTGATCGGCATCATGCCGGCGCTGAACCCGCCGAGCTTGCGGAGAAGGTCCGGACGCGCGATGGCGGCGCCGGCGCGCATGCCGGCCATGCCGTAGATCTTGGAGAACGTGCGCAGAACGATCACGTCCTTGCCGGCCGCCACCATATCGGTGTGGAAAGGCGCGCCGGCGATGTGCGTGTAGGCCTCGTCGATCATCACCACACTGCCCGCCGGCTTGTTGGCCACCAGCCATTCGATATCGGATGCCGGTGTCAGCGTCCCGGTGGGGTTGTTCGGGTTGCAGATGTAGATCAGGCCGGCCGTCGGGCTGGCGGCGGCCATCGCCTTCACGTCGTGTGCGTAGCCATGGTTCTTCATCAGCGGGACACGGATGGTTTCGGCGCCGATGAATGCGGCGGCGCCGGCTCCCGCTTCATAACCGGGGTCGGCCATCACCAACGGACGCTTGGGACCCGTGAACGCCAGTACCGCCTGGTGCAACGGGGCGCTGGAACCGGCGTAGATCCGCACATAGTCCGGCTTGACGCCTTCCTGCTGGGCGAGGAGTTGTTGTACCCGGTCGGTTTCGCCATAGCGGTAGCGCCCGCCATGTTCAATCATTTTGGCAGCAGCTTCACGCGCTTCCTTGCAGGGCCCCAGTGGGTTCTCATTAGCATTGAGAAGCACGGCGTCCGGCGGCGCGTTGACTTTGGAAAGCTGCGCCAGGGCGGGCTCATTGTAGAACGGCAGCGTCGCTCCGGCGGTAATCATGGCGGCGATCCGGCCGAAATTCCGGCGGGAAAACCCGCGATCGATCAGGTCGCGTTTCAGTTCGTCGTGCAGAATGTTCATGGTTCCCTTTCGTTTCGCCCTTGGCGGGAGATTAACAGTTTCCCGAGGCGGAGTCCAGAAGAAAATATCGATGGCCGGCATGGAACTGGCGATTGACAGGTTTCAGCCCTTCCGAAGGCGCGTGCTACGATGTGCTGTTATGCGTCCAGGGCATCGCCCGCCTTGGGGTTTTTCGCTGCCGGCCGGGGTGCTGATGGCCACATTTCTGGCGCAGTCCTTCCTGGCCAGCGCGATCAAAAGCCCCGTTTTCGACGAAACCGGGGATATCGCCGCCGGGCTCTCTTATGTCCAGACCGGCGAGATCCGCGCCAACCTCCAGCATCCGCCCCTCCTAAAAGAGATGGCGGGAGCGGCCTTGTGGCTCGCAGGCGTGCGCCTTCCCGCCAGCCCGCAAGTGCGCCAAATGCTCGCTAGCGGCGGCGGAGAACGCGCCGTGGGCGCCCAACTGATCGCCGCCAACGGTCCCAACCGCACCATGTTCTGGGCGAGGCTCCCCTTCCTCCTGCTGGCCGGCGCGCTGGGCGTGCTGCTATATCTCTGGGGCCGTCAACTGCTGGGCGAGGTGGCGGCGCTAGCGGCGCTCTTTTTGTATACCCTGAACCCGGCCATTCTGGGTCACGGCTACCTGGCCACAATGGACGTGGGACTGGCGGCCTTCACGGTG
>JANYJN010000263.1 GCA_025358475.1 Candidatus Solibacter sp. | reverse complement strand
AAATGCAATTTCAATTCGAGGTCTGCCGGTACTACGACAGTACCGTCATGGTCTGATAAGACCGATATAGGGGTATATCCCTGTTAACTCATGATTACTCGAAACGCCCCTGATGGAACCCGGCCGCGGCGGGGTGCTTGGATGGATGTCCAGCGCCGCCTGTCGCGATCCCGCACCTCGTGCCGGCGCTGGATGACGACCTGGGTATTCCCGGGGAGCCTTTGAGAAAGTCGCAGGGAAGACGGCGCGGACCGGGAACGGGGGAAATTCGTGGGCCGCACAGGCGCCGGAGCGGCCGCGGCTGGTAGAATTGGGGAGTTCTCCCGTTAAGCCATGGCTGTCGACTCAATTGAAGGATCGTTGAAGCAACGCGGCGTTCGCCTCACCCGCCAGCGCCAGATACTGCTCGAACTGATCGATAAGACGGGCGAGCATCTGGATGCCGAGCGCCTGTTTCAAATGGCCAAAGAGAAGGACCCGAAACTCAACCGGGTTACGGTGTATCGCACGCTGAAGATGCTGAAGACCAGCGGTCTGGTAGACGAACTGGACCTGATGCACCACGTGGGCGACCAGCATTACTACGAGACGCGGCTCAAGCAGGAACACGCGCACGTGATCTGCCTGCGCTGCGGCAAGGTGGAAGAATTCTTCGGTGAGCCGCTACAGCGGCTGCGCAAGCAGATCGAGAGCCACTTCGGATTTCAGGTGTTGCTGGCGCGCACGGAAGTGGGCGGGTATTGCGCGCATTGCCAGACGCTGCGGGCGCGCGAAGTGGAAGATCTGCGCGTGCTCGCGCTGGGCGCCGGAAAGCCCGCCGTGGCGGCGCGCGTGCCCCGCAAGCGGGCGCGGCGAACCTAGATGGAACCGGAAGCCGCGCTGGTGCCGGCCGCCGGGCCGGCGTCGCTCGTCGTGGTGGATCCCAACGGCCATCGCAAGCGAGTGCCGGTGGATCCAATTCCGTTTCTGATCGGGCGGCAGCCGGAGAATCACCTGATCCTGCGCGACAGCCGGGTCTCGCGGTCGCACGCGCGCATCGTGGTGGAAAACGGCGTGTATGTGCTGGAGGACAGCGGCAGCCGGCACGGCACGTTCGTCAACGGCATGCGCATTCAGCGTCAAGCGCTGGAGAACGCCGATAGGGTGGAATTCGGCGCGCAGGATTCCTACCACTTGCTGTTTGCGCTGGATGGTGCGGAACTCAAGCGCCTGATGGACCAAGTGGGCGGCGGGGAGCAGGCGGCTGCCCCCCTCGGCGTGGGCGGCAACATGGCGAAGCTGCGGGCCATCCTCGATCTGGCGCGTACGCTGCAAAGCTCGTTCTCTATCGACGAGGTGCTGGCCAGCGTGGTGGATACCGCGCTGACCATTACCGGCGCGGAGCGCGGGTTTCTGCTGTTGCGCCCGGACGCGGGCGCGGATCTGGAGACGCGGGTGGCGCGCAACCGGCGCGGGCAAAACTTGCGCGAAACCGATCTGCGCGTGCCCCGCGAGGTGATCCGGCGGGCACTGGAGCATCGCCGGGAACTGCTGTCGATGAACTTCGAGCCGCTCGGGGCGGAGGCGACGCGGCCCGAGAGCAGCATTGCGGACCTGGAGTTGCGCAGTGTGATTTGTGTGCCGCTGGTACGGATCCGCGCCGGCCAGGGCAACGCGACCAGCGTGCTGTTGACCGGCAACGAAACGGTGGGCGTGCTGTACATGGACTCGCGGGTGGTGGCGGCCAATCTGGGCGGGGGGAACCGCGAACTGCTGCAAACCTTGGCCATCGAGGCGTCCACCGTGCTGGAGAACGCCCGCCTGCTGCAGGAAGAGCGAACCAAGCATCAGATGGAAGAGGAGTTGCGCCTGGCGCGGACCATCCAACAGAGCCTGCTTCCGGGGACCTTGCCGAGCGAGGGATGGCTGCGGGCGAGCGGCAGCAGTCTGGCTTCGCATGAGGTGGGCGGCGACTATTACGATGTGACGCGGGTCAGTCCGCACTGCTGGAGCGCGGTGGTGGCCGATGTTTCGGGCAAAGGGGTGGCCTCGGCGCTATTGGCCTCGCTGTTGCAGGGGGCTTTGATCACCGTGACCGAGAATCCCGAGGCCATGGGGCACCGGATGGAGCGGCTGAATCGCTTCCTGTTAGATCGGACCGGTGGCGAAAAGTACGCCACCGTGTTTTATTGCCTGCTGCATGACGACGGTACGATGTGCTACGTCAACGCGGCGCATTGCCCGCCGATGCTGGTGCGCGCCAACGGGGAGCGGCTGGAACTCGAGGCCAGCGGGATGCCGGTGGGGCTGGTGGAGACGGCGGAATTCGCCGTGGTCGAGCAGCGGCTCGCGGCTGCCGACAAGATCGTGATCTATAGTGATGGTGTGACCGAGGCGCAGAATCTGGAGAAGCGCTTCTTCGGCAAACGCCGGCTGCGCGAGGTGGTGGAAGCCCACGCCGGACACTCCTGCACCGTCATTCACGACGCCATCCAGGACGCCGTGGCAGCATTCACCGAAGGCGCCGCGCAGTCCGACGACATCACCCTGGTGGTCCTGGAGTTCTGCGGGACGGCCTGAGGCGCGGCGGCGTCTTCGCGCCGCCTGGCGAGATTGGCCAACCAAGCCGTAGCGCCGGTCATCTGTTCTAACCCAACTTCCGAGTGCGGAAGTTACCCTAACTTGGGACTAACTTGGTGCGCCCGGCCACGGCCCCTACCGGCACACCCTCCACCCGCCACTGCCATCTGCAACAGCTACCGGAATCGCCTATCGGGTTTTACCGGGCTCCGTAAATCAGGGCAGTCAGTGGCTTCTGCCGTGCCCCCGAACAGCAGCAGCTTTTCCACGATCGCCAGTCCCAAACGTCGGGTGTGATTGCCCGGAACGTACAGGATGTCGTTGGCCCGCAGGGTAGCGTCCGGAGCTTTGCGTTCCATGATCTTAAAGAGTTCAATCGGTATCTCGTTCTTGCCCCCGGAAGCTTCGCGCCGGTAGATATACGCCTGTCTACCCGCGTTGGGGACGAGGCCTTCCGCCAGGGCGAGCATCTTCAACACGCTGGTTTCGCCGCCATCCTGCACCGGAAATGCACCGGGTCTTTTGACATTGCCCACCACAAATACTTTACCGGCTTCGGGCACGCGCACTTCCTCCCCGCCGGAAAGCCGCAGATTGACTTCCGCATCCGTGCCGTCGATCAGCGCTTTGACGGACACGCGCCGCATCAGCGAGGCAGGCTCGCCGTTTGGACCGGTCTGGATCTTGCTCACCAGAATCTCCGTTCCCGCCCCCGCGGTTAGCCCGCCGGCGCGCGTAATCGCTTCCAGCAGCGTCACTGGACCACTGGCCTGGAAGGTCAGCGGCTCTTTCACCGCGCCCGCCACACGGATCGGCCGGCTGCTGTATTCGGCGACGGTGACGGTCACCAGCGGGTCCACTATCATACCCTCCTCGTCCCGTGCCTTGGCGACCGTGATTTCCAGATTGTTCGGCGTCATGCCTTCCCCCTGCTGGCGCTGCTTGAGCAGGGGCAGCCGGATCATCCCATCGGCGCCCACGCGTGCGCTGCGGGAGAGTTCCGGCGACCCGTACACCTGAACCACAATCAGGTCGCGCGGCCCAATTCTCTGCGCCGGAAGATTGCCGGCAGCCCCCGGGTTGAAAGTCACACGCCCCTGGGCGATCCCCAAGGGAGCGCAAAGCGTCAGAAGAAGGATGAGTTTTATGGCCGTTGTCTTAGACTCGTGTAGTATCTGTGGTTCGAACCGTCGCTGGTACCAGCATTCTCCATCAGCCGGATCGAATGCGTTGCCAGCCAAGCGATGTATACATTCCGTTGGCATCAGGCGTCTCAGTCTCACAAGTACTATCGGCGCGCTTCGGATTTCCTATATACCCGGACCAGCCGGAATCGGAAAAAAGTCGAGCCTGATACCATCGGCCCTGGCGAAGCCCAACGGCTGCGACCCCGGAGAGTCCCTGCAACCGCAGGCTGCGCCGCGCCCGCGCCTATCGTATGATTGGCGCAGTGGCCAGACAGCAGTTGTTTCTCATCGACACGTTCGGGTTCATCTTTCGCGCTTACCACGCGCGCGCCCGCTCCGGCGCTCCGCCCATGCGCACCAGCACCGGGTTCTCCACCGAAGCGGTCTACATCTTCAACAACATGCTGCGCAAGTTGTCCAAGCAGTACGGCCCGGCCTACCTTGCCGCCATCTTCGAGAGCGCCGAACCCACCCACCGCCTGCTGGAGTTTCCCCAGTACAAGGCCAACCGCGCGGAAACGCCGCCCGACCTGCTCGACCAGATCCCCTTCGTGCGCCGCATCCTGGAAGCCATGCGGATTCCGATTCTGGAATATCCCGGCTTCGAAGCCGACGACGTCATCGGCACCCTGGCGCGCCGCGCCGAGGCGCTCGGCATGGACGTCGTCATCGTGTCCAGCGACAAGGACATGTTGCAACTGGTGAACGATCGCGTCAGCATGCTCAACCCCGCTAAGGACGACGAATGGTACGACGCCGAAAAAGTGAAAACCTTCCTCGGCGTGCGGCCGGATCAGGTGGCGGACCTTCTGGCGCTGAAGGGCGATGCCGTGGACAATATTCCGGGCGCGCCGGGAATCGGCGACAAGGGCGCCAAGGAACTGATGGAGCGCTTCGGATCGCTCGACGCCGCCCTGGCGCGCGCCGCCGAAGTGGAGAAGAAGACCTACCGCGAGAGCCTGCAAAACAACGTCGAGCGCATACGCATGAGCCAGCGCCTGGCCACCATTTCCACCGATGTGCCGGTGGAGTTCTCCGCCGAGTCGGTCAAAGCGCAAGCCCCGGACTCCGCGTTATTGAAGGCCATCTATCAGGAGATGGAATTTCACAGCCTGCTCAAGGAACTTGGCCCTAGCGAGGACACCCGCGAGCGGCAGTACAGTGTAATTCCCAGCGACGACGATTTGCGCGCCTGGCTGGCGGAGGCCCGGGGCGCGCCCGTGGCGGTGGCGATTTCGAAATCGGCGGAAGGCGCGTTCGCCCTCGACACCATCGGTCTGGCCTGGCGTCCAGGCCAAGCGCGCGCCGTGCATGCCGAGCATTTCGCCGCCCTTACGCCCTGGCTCGAAGACGCCTGCGCCGTAAAGATTGCCTGCGACGTGAAGGCGGCACTGCTCGCGCTCGCGCGCCTGGGAATTGAAGCGCGCGGCTTCCTTCACGACGTCATGCTGTACGCCTTTCTGCTGGATGCCGAGCCCGGCGGCTGCGCCTTGGAAGAGCAGGCGCGCCGGCGCTTGGATTTGCGGCTCGGCCCGGCGCCGGAGCAGCATGCCGACATCACCCTGGAGCTCTTTCACCAGCTTTCCCCGGCGGTCGACGGGCGCGGGCTGCGCCAACTCTACGACGATATCGAACTGCCGTTGACCCGTGTGCTGGCGCGCATGGAGCGCACCGGCATTCGCATCGACCCAGCCGAGTTGAAACGCCTCTCCGCGATGATGGAGACGGAAATTTCGCGGCTCACCGCCCGCATCCACGAACTGGCCGGCAAGCCGTTCAACATCAGCTCGCCGCAGCAGTTGGGACGCGTCCTGTTCGAGGATTTGAAGCTGCCCGCGCCGAAGCAGGCCAAGGGGAAGGCGGTCTCTACCGCCGCCGGCGTGCTGGACGAACTGGCCGCCGATCACGAAATCGTTCGCCAGGTGCTGGAGTACCGGCAACTCACCAAGCTCAAGGGCACCTACGTGGAGGCTCTGCCGTTGTTGATCGACCCGGCCACCGGGCGCCTGCACACTAGCTTCAATCAGGCGGGCGCCGCCACCGGCCGCCTCTCCTCCTCCAACCCGAACCTGCAGAATATTCCCATCCGCACCGCGCTCGGGCGCGAGATCCGCGCCGCCTTCGTGCCGCGCCAGGGATGGAAGTTGCTGGTGGCCGATTATTCGCAAATCGAACTGCGCCTGCTGGCCCACATGTCGGGCGATGAAGTGCTGGTGGATGCGTTCCGTCACGGCGAGGACATCCACACGCGGACCGCCGCGGAGGTGATGGGCGTACCGCCGATGATGGTGACGCCCGAAGCGCGGCGCGACGCCAAGGCGGTGAATTTCGGCATCGTCTACGGCATCAGCGGCTTCGGCCTGGCGGCGCAATTGGGCATCTCCCGCGCCGAGGCGGAGAAGTACATCAAGAACTATTTCGCGCGCTACGCGGGGGTCAGGCGCTTCATCGACGACACCATCGCCCAGGTGCGCCGCACGGGGGTCACGCGGACGCTGTTCGGGCGCGAACGCCCCATCCCCGAAATCAACAGCCGCAACCCCAGCGCGCGCGGCTTTGCGGAGCGCACCGCGGTGAATTCGCCCCTACAGGGCACCGCTGCCGATCTCATCAAGCTGGCCATGGTGCGCATCGACTTGGCCTTGACCGCGGCTGGGCACCAGACCGCCATGCTGCTCCAGGTGCACGACGAATTGGTCTTCGAATGCCCGCCCGAGGAATTGGACGCCGTATCGCGGATTGTGAAGCGCGAGATGGAGGGCGTGTGCCAGTTGGCCGTGCCGTTGACAGTGGACATCGGTACCGGCGACAACTGGCGCGACGCCAAGTAGATGTGGGTCTGCCGTCAATCTTAAAGGGCAGCAGCGGCTGTGGCAGCGCCTATGAAGCCCGGTGAGTAATGCGGATCCCGAGGCCCTTGGGATCGGTCAGCAAGGCGTATGGATCGCCCTCATACCGTGCCGGTGGCAACGCCAGGCTGGTGTCGAAATCGCTCAGCGGCGTGGCAGTCGCGATGGAACTCGGACACCGCTCCTCACCGGTCACCAAGGCACGCGAGCCGCGCAGCAACTCGCAGGCGGTGGGCGTTTCAAAGCGCATTTCCGCCGGGTCCGTGCCCGGCAAAAACAGCAGCCGGAAGGTCACGTGGTTGCCGATCGAAAAAGGCATCGGGCAGGAATTGGCGCCGGCAGCGGACACCTTGTAAGAGATCGTCAGGCGGCAGTCAGAGAACTGGTATGTCGCCCGCACCCGAAACCGCCCGCCGCTTCTTCAGAAACGCTGTATCGCGCCGGCGGCGCGGCCCACGCGGCCCATGCCCGGAAACACGCTACTAAAAGGGACGCGGGGCCCGACGAAGCTATCAAAGCGATCCGCAAGACTATTCCACGATCGCCTGCATGACCGCATTGTCAAAGTCGCGCTGCACCGCTCCCACCTGCGTCTGGATCATGAGGATGGTCACCATCTTTTCGGCGGGGTCGATCCACGCCTGCGTTCCGTACGCTCCGTCCCAGCCAAAGCTGCCGGTGGAGACGCGCAGCCCCGACGCCACTGCGTCCACGACCACACCCATCAAAAGGCCATAGCCCATGCCGTGAGCGGCCCTGCCCAGCTTCCCGTTGAACATGTCGCCCACATGATTGGAGGCCATCAATTGCACGGTCCTGGGGCTCAGCAGAACATGGCCGTTCAGTTTGCCGCCGTTCAACAGCATCTGCGCGAACTGTAGATAATCTCCCGCGGTGGACATCAGGCCTCCACCGGCGCCAAAAAACGTCCTACTGGAAAAGCCATCCTGATTGGCGCTTCTCGGCAAGCCATTCGGGCTCTTGTCGTACAGCGTCACCATCCGGGGCCTACGGTCGTCCGACGGGTAAAAGAAGGTGTCTTTCATCCCGAGAGGCTCGAAAATGCGCGTTCGCAAGAATTGGTCGTACGGCTGATCCGACACAATCTCCACGATTCGTCCGAGCACCTCGGGGCCGGCAGCTCCGCTATACGCCCACTGCGTGCCGGGCTGGAAATCCAGCGCCACCGAACCCAATCTGGGCACGTAGCTGGCCAGCGTGTCGTCGGGTTTCTTGGGCGTTGACTTTGTCGCCTCTCGTGCGCCCATCCCGCCGCTAATGAGGCCCGAGGTATGCGTCAGCAGATCGCGAATTGTAACCTCGCGCCAGGCCGGCACCAAGTAGAAATCGGGTTGCCCACCCGGCAGGGCCGCCGGGTGAGGCGTGATGGAATCTCTGGGAACGGCAACCTTGATGTCCTTGAACTCCGGAATAAACTTCGACACCGGATCGGTCAGGCGGAGCTTCCCTTCTTCCACCATCATCATGACGGCTACGCCGGTAATCGGCTTGGTCATCGATGCGATACGGAAGATGGCGTCCACGGTCATGGGCTTCTTGGCTTCAATATCCATCAGACCGTGCGCCTGGGAATGCACGATCTTGCCGTGCCGGGCCACCATGGTCACGGCGCCAGAGATTGCTCCC
>JANYJN010000255.1 GCA_025358475.1 Candidatus Solibacter sp. | reverse complement strand
CCTCCCGCGTGCCGCCGCCTCCCGCGTGCCGCCGCCTCCCGCGTGCCGCCGCCTCCCGCAGGCCGCCGCCTCCCGCGTGCCGCCGTCTCAAGCGTGCCGCCGCCTCCCGCGCGCCGCCGCCTCCCGCGCGCCGCCGCTCGGGTACGCAGCGCGAAGCTCCAATCCGAGCCGCAACTGCCGGGGTGCCCTCCGGGCTCAGGGCGATCTCCTCACACTGAACCCACCACTGGCCGGAAGCCGTAGTCGGCGTAGCGGAAATCGGGCGGGATGCTGCTGCGCGCGGCACAGCGGGAGAACTTGATTTGATGCCTCCAGGCTCCGCCCCTGGACGCGCGGCGGACACCATGCGCGGGGCCTTGCGGGTTGATGGCGGGCGACGCGGCGTACCAGGCCGCGTCGTACCAATCGGCGCACCATTCGTGAACGTTTTGGCACATGTCGAAGAGGCCGTACCTGTTGGGTTCGCCCTGGCCCACGGGTTCGGGACCGTCCCGCCAACGGCCGGGTTCCAGGGCGGGCAGTGCGTCGCCCCATGGGTAAACGCTCTGTGGAAAGCCGCCGCGGGCGGCGAATTCCCACTCGGCTTCGGTGGGCAGGCGGACCGGCAGATTCCACTGGCCGGCCAGCCCGTCGCAGTAAGCCACGGCATCGAACCAGCTCACGCTCACCACGGGGAGCGTGGCATCGGTGAAGTCGAACTTCCGAAAGGCGGCGTAATCCGCGTTGGTCACCTGGCAGCGGGCCATGCGGAACGCGCCGACGGTGACGCGGTGAGCGGGGCGTTCGTCATCGCGTCCGTCGCTTTGGCCCATGAGAAACTCGCCGCCGGGAATTGCCACCAGAAGGTTTGGGGTCATCGTCTATTAATGAGAATTGCAGCTTATTTTCGTTGCTGTCCACGCGGTCCAGAATCACCCGCACCTTGTCGCCGATGGAAAATTCACGGCGCGTGCGCTTGCCCACCACCTTGCGGAGATTCTCCTGATAAGTGTACTCATCGCCGGGCAAGGTGTCGATGGGCACCAGGCCTTCCACAAACAGGTCGGTCAATTCCACGAAGAGGCCGTACTTGGTAATGGAGATCACCAGCGCGTCGAAATCTTCCCCCACGCGGCCGGTCATGAACTTGACCTTCTTCCACTCCACCAGTTCGCGCTCGGCGTCGGCGGCGCGGCGTTCGGATTGCGAGCACTCGTCGGCCAGCGGCTTCAGATATTCTTCGCCGGGGGTCGCTTTGCCGGTCAGGACGGCGCGCAGCAGACGGTGCACCATCAGGTCCGGATACCGGCGTATGGGCGAAGTAAAATGCGTGTAGCTTCCGGCGGCCAGGGCGAAGTGGCCGACATTTTCCGTGCTGTAGCGGGCCTGCCGCAAGGAGCGCAGCATCAGGTAGCTGAGAATCCGCTCTTCGGGTTTGCCTTCGATTTTAGCCACCAGCCGCTGGTAGTGACGCGAGGAGATGCGCAGGGACGAATCCGCCACCTCTACTTCGCGGCGCTTCTTGCCGCCGTCGCGACGCTTGTCGGTAATGCCGAAGCGCTTCACCGGAATGGCGCCGATGCCCAGCGATACGCCGAAATGCGTGGCAATTTCCTCGAACTCCATGACGCGTTTCGGGTCGGGCATCTCGTGAATCCGATAGATGCTGGCGATGCCGGCATGTTCCAGATGCGCGGCGACGCTCTCGTTAGCGGCCAGCATAAACTCTTCGATGAGGCGGTTGGCGATATTGCGCGGCGCGCGCGTGACGCCGGTCATGGCGCCCAATTCGTCGAACTCGATGAGCGGTTCCGGCAGGTCGAAATCGATGGAGCCGCGGCGCACGCGCTTCTTGTTGAGCAGCAGCGCCAGTTCCTGCATCAACTCGAAGCGCTCTACCAGCGGCTGATAGCGCTGGCGCATGGCGGCGTCGCCTTCCAGCAGCAGGTGGACGCTGGTGTAGGTCATGCGCTCGGCGCTATTGATCACGCCCGCGGTAAATTCCTGGCCCACCACCTCGCCATGATGATCGATCTCCATCAGCGCGGAGAGCACCAGGCGGTCTGTGTGCGGGACCAGCGAGCACAGATTAGTCGAAAGCTCGTAGGGCAGCATGGGCACGGCGCGATCCGGGAAGTAGACGCTGGTGCCGCGCAGTTGGGCTTCCAGATCGATGGGCGTTCCGGGACGCACGTAGTGGCTGACGTCGGCGATGTGCACGTGCAGCGCGTAGTTGCCGTTGGGCAGGCGGCCGACCCAGACGGCGTCGTCGAAATCGCGCGCGGTTTCGCCATCGATGGTGACGATGGGCATGTCGCGGAAATCGCGGCGTCCCTCGATATCGGCCTCGGCGATGGCGGCGGGCATCGCCTGCGCCTGCTCGATGACCTCGGGCGGGAACTCGTGGGGCAGGTGGTGCTTGCGGATGATAATCTCCACGTCGACGCCAAAATCGTCGGGGTGGCCGAGAATTTCCACCACGCGGCCCACCGGCGACGCGCCGCGCTCGGGGTACTCCAGCAATTCGACGTTGACCACCATGCCGGCCAGCTCGGCAACGGTATCCACCTTGGGCGCGGTCACCCCGATGCGGTCCACCGCGACGGCGCCGGCGGGCGGCAGTTCCATGCCGTCAGGGATATCGATCCACTGATGAATCCGGCCATCGGCGGGCACCACGTAGCAGCCGCGCCGGCCGATTTTAAACTCGCCGACCACGGTGGGGTGCGCGCGCTTCAGCACCTTGACGATATCGCCATCGGCGCGGCCCCCGGCCTCGATGCGCGCGATGCGCACGATGACGCGGTCGCCGTGCATGGCCTTTTCGGCCGCTTCGGGAGGAATGAAAATGTCGCCGGAGATGCCCGGAACGGGACGGTCGGAGATCAGGAACCCATAACCGTCGCGATGCAGATTGAGGCGGCCCACGGAGAATTCGCGGGTGCGTGTAGTGACCACGTACTGGCCGCTCTTCATCTCAATCAGCTCGCCGCGCGCCGTGAGGCGCGTGAGGGCGGCATCCAACTCATCGCGGCTCTCCGCTCTAGCGCCCAATTCGCGCACCAGTTGTTTGAAGTTGGCCCGCGAATGCGGCAACTGGGAGATGTGGGCTATAATCGCCGCGTCGGTCATCATAGTTCTAATTTTACTTGCAACGGGTGGCAATTTACCGCCGCCAATTATTTACGTTGGAAGAGAATGGCGCAGGCTGGGTCATCTACGGATCCCCCGCCCACCAGGGTGAGCTCGGGCAGGATGGGGCACTTCACGGCCGAGCCCGGCGCGGCGGATACGCGGACGCTGACAGTGCCGGGCGCGCAGGTGACGCTGCTGCGCGGCGCGCGCGTGCGCTTGCAGGTGGACGCCGTGGTGCGGCTCTCCTGCCCGGCGGGTGGATCGATCTTCGGGAAGGCCAGACGGTGCGCGTCGATCCTGCCAATACGGCGCGCTTTGAATTTGACCGCGAGGTGCAACGTTTCCGATGGCCTGAGCATGACCGCCGTCACTTCTATCGTCGGAGTGCCCGGAACTTCAGGGGCGCCTTGCGGCTGATGGATCGGCATGGAACCGGACGCCCCGCGCCGGCCGGAGACGTGAGTCGCCATCTCCGGGCAGATAGGAGCAATCCTGAGAAGTTATGGAAGGGACGCCAACGCGGTTCTGGCGCCCACTAAGTCGGGACTTATCTGAACGGCCTGGCTGAGTTCGGCTCTGGCTCGCACCTGGTTCTTGAGGCCGAGGTATCCTAGGCCGGCGAGGTAGTGGGCGTTGGCCGTGCGGGTGCGGGGTGAACCTGTGCGTCCGGCCTGAGGCGCGGGCTGTAGCAGTTGCTTCTGCCCGGATTGTACCAAGCCTTCGAAAAGCGCCCGGGCTTTTTCCGGTTGACCCAACTTCTGAAAGGCGAGGCCCTGGTAGTAGGCTTGCGCGCTGCCGCCGGACGCCTCGCGGCCCAACTGGTTGGCGCGGCGCTGGGCGCCGGGCTGGGGCGGTGCTACCGCGCGCTCCCAGGACTCAGCGGCTTTCCGGGGGTCGCCGGAGCCTTCACAGGCGACGCCGGTCCAGTAAGCGAGTTCCGTGTGGCGAGCGTTGGCGCCGCCCAAGGAGCCCACGGGCAGGTTCGCCGGGATGGTGGCGGCGGCTTCTAGATCGGCCAGCGCTTCTTTGTAGCGTTTGGCGCGGATCTCCGTTTGGGCGCGCAGTATGTGGGCATCGGTCCAGTGATCCACCACATTGAGATTGGCGCCTTCGGCCACGGCGAAGGTGTGGGTGGTCATGGTCCCGATGGCCTCATCGACATGGCCGGTGGCCACCTGCAGCGCGAGCGCACGGTTGAGGGCGTCATCGCGGCGCGCCACCACGGAGGCATTTCGCTGGAACAGGGACAGGCGCTTTTCGAGCGGCGTCCCGGCCTGTTCATAAAGCTCGTCGAGCTCGGTGAAGTGGAGGGCGTACTTGTGTTCGAGAGAGACGGCCTTCTCCAGCTCGGCAATGGCTTTGGCAATTGCTGTGTCGCCAGCGGCGCCGGATGCCGGGTGCATGTAGGCGGCGGCCAGGTTGCGATGGGTGATGGCGAAGTAAGGGTCGAGAGCGGCCGATGCCTCCCACATACGGGTAGCTTCCAACGGCTGCCAGTCGTATAAGAGGTTGCCCAGGTAATAAGGCGCACGGGCGTCGCGAGGGTTAGCCGCGATGGCGCCGCGAAGCACGTCGATGGCTTCGTTCTGGAAGGGAAAGACATAGTCCGGCGGCATCGACATGGCCTGTCGGTAATACTGTTGGGCATCTTCGGTTTTTCCCAACTTATCGGCGAAATAGCCGAGGTAGTAGTAAGCCATGGGGTGGATGCGGGACTTATCCGGCGCCGCCAGGGTGGATTGCAGAAGCACGTCGGCGCCGTCCTGCCAGAGTCCCTCATTGAGGTATTCGGCGGCGGTCTCCTGAGCCGTGGCGGGATGATCGTTCATGGTGGAGGCCAGCCTTGTGGCGGCCTCTTTGTTGGGGGAAGCAAGGTAGGTTTCGGCCATGGCGCGCACATCCAGCGGATCCGCGGCGTGAGAGGCGGAGGCAAGCACGGCGAGGGACTCGTGACTGCGGCCGAGATGGCGCAGGACGGCGGCTTTGAGATTCTGCGCCCGGAGGTTGAGCGCGTTGGAATCGATGGAGCGGTTGACAAAATCGAGCGCGGCCGCCATGTCGCCGCGGGAGGTAGCGATCTGCGCCAGCGAATAATAGGAGGCGGCCTTCCAAGCCTGGCTCCAGGTGGCCTTATAGAACCAGGTAAACGCATCGTCGTTCTTGCCTTCGGCCTTGAGTGTGGCGCCGAGGTAATACATCGCCTCGGCGTCTTTAGGCGTGGTGTAGCGGTCCGTGAGACGCTCCAACGCATGACGCAGGTATTTTTCCGCGTCGCCATACCGGGCCTTGGTGAAGGCGGTGATGCCGAGAACCGTGTTGACGCGCGCGTCGCCGGGATCGCGGCGCAAGGCCTCCTGCCAGTAGAGGAGGGGATCCACGTTGGGGTCGTGGAACTGCTGGGCGCGCAGACCAACAAGGTAGAGTTCTTCGGTAGTTTTGATTTCCTGTGGGGGCGGAGGCGGAGTAACTGCCGGCGGGGCCGGTTGTGGCGTCAGACGGATAGGTCTGTAAGACACCAGTTCCTTAGTGCCATCCCAGAGTGAGGCAACCAGGTCATGTTCGTCGATGCCCGCGGGGACGGCGACTTGCTTCATGTAGGGCTTGGCGGGGTCGATGGCCACGGTCTCCTGGAGCAGCACCTTGTCTCCGGCCTTGAGCACCACGCGAGCGGCGGCGTGGGCCGAAGTGGTATAGAAGCCCACCTTGGCGGAGCCGGAGTTGACATCGAGGTTGACCTCGAGGTTTACAGCGGCATCCAGATTGGCCTTTTTGACGCCGCCAATATCCCGGAACGGATACCAGTTCATGGTGAACGACCGGGTTTCGTAGGGCTGGAGCCAACTGTAATCGGGTTGATTGTCCGAGTAGGCGCCCACCATCAGCTCTATGTACGGGCCGTCGGTATCGCTGAGGGTTGCGTCCCACCGCTGGCCGCTGGGGCCGTTGCCCCAGGTCCAGAACTTCTTGCCGGGTACGATGTTATGGTCGGCCACGCTCATGGTTCCGGCCTCTTTGCCGTGGTCGTAGCCGGCGAAAAAATCGTCCTGGTAGTTCCAGGCGAATACCGAATTCGCCGACGGGTGGTTCTTGTACCAACTGATATCGACGCCCTTGGAGAAATCCGAGCCGCCGTAGGTGGAATGGGAAATCGGCCAGGAGGTGAATTCGCGTTTGGCGTGGTGTACGCCGAACTGCGTGCTGGGTGGGAAGATCACCTGGTAGTTCTGGTTGGCGTGGACCGCCAGGTTGGCGAAGCAGAGCATGGTGTTCACTTCGGGGGTGCGGTTGAGAATCCGTAAGGAGGCTTCCAGGATTGCCTTGCCCGGCCGCAGCGTGTACCCCACGGCCCAGCGCATGCGCTGGCGCACTTCCAACTCGCCCACCCAGATGGTCTTACTGCCATCGGCATTTTCCTCCACTGTGTATTGCACCGGGATGAAGGTGCTGGCGCGGTGATGATGCGGGATGTTCCATTCCACCCCCCCGGACATCCACGCGCCGATGAGTCCGATGAGCGCGGGCTTGATGACGTGCTGGCGGTAGATGAAGTTATAGTTGTTAGTCTTATCGACGCCTTCGAAAATGCGGCCACCGATCTCCGGCAGGACGCCGATCCGGATGTATTCATTTTCCAGGTAGACGATGGTGTAAGTCTTATCGACTTTGTTCCCTGTCAGCGTATCGTACATAGGATAGGGGTAGACAGGCCCCAGCGCGCCCTGGGACTGGCGTCCGAAGAAGAACGAAGGGTTCGGTTCGGGATCTCCGGCAAGATAAGTGGGGATAACGACGTTGGTCTCCCAAACCTTTACTCCCGAAGCGGCGGCGGCAAAGGAGGCGCGCACCGTAAGCAGCAGCCCCAAAACCAAAACGATAAGATACGTATGCCTGCGAGTCACGATGGATCTCCTGTTTCGAAGCTGCTTGATGTCGAACTTAAAGCCGTGATTTTCATCCGTCCATGGCGCTTCCGGCGTCCCGTGGATGAAAGCGCGTTCTGCGCCACCGGACACCGCCTAGTGTCTTCCAAGGCGCGGTCGAGCGCAAGCGGAGGTACGGATCCGGTGGAAGAGGTCCGAGCTTCGCTCGGATGGACAAGCCGGAGGCTTGTCCTACTGGGCGTTACAATCGCGGTCTCATCCGCGGCGATGTGCCCGGCCGGCTAGGCCTTGCCCAGTTTTACTTCCACCGCGACTTCGGCGCGTCCGGCCGGCGGTAAAGGAACCACGGAGCCTGAGACCGGAACGCCATCCACGGAGAGGCTCACTTGATTTCCGGGGCCTTCGCGGCGCACGGTAATGTTATAGGCAACGCCGCGGAACCGGCGCACGGCTGTAAATCCCGGCCACCGTTCGGGCAGCACCGGCACGATGTGAAGACCGTCATATTCCGGGCGTATGCCGAGGATCCATTGCGTGATGGCATAGTAGTTCCAGGCCGCGGTGCCGGTGAGCCAGGAGTTCTTCGCTTCCCCATGGGTGGGAGCGTCGCGTCCGGCGATCATCTGGGCATACACGTACGGCTCGCAGCGGTGTACGTCGCTGATGCCCTCGCGGGCGGAAGGGTTGATGCGCAGGTAATAGTCATGCGCATTGTCGCCATCGCCGGCCATGGCTTCGGCAATCATCACCCACGGGTTGTTGTGGCAGAAAATGCCGGCGTTCTCCTTGTAGCCCGGTGGATAGGAGGAAATCTCGCCGAGCTCGAGATGGTAGCTGGAGTATGCCGGCTGCTGCAGTATGATGCCGTGCGGCGTGGCCAGGTGGCGGCGCACCGAATCGAGCGCCTGGCGCGCCGTACCGTCTTCCAGGCCGATGCCGGCGAGCCCGCAAAAGCCCTGCGTCTCGATGAAGATTTTCCCTTCCTCACACTCCTTGGAACCGATTTTGTGGCCGAAAGCGTCGTAGGCGCGGAGAAACCACTCGCCATCCCAACCGTGGCGGCGCACCGTCTCTTCCATGCGCGCGCTTTCTTCCAGGCATTTGCGGGCTTCGTCATCCAGGCCGCGAATTTTCGCAATAGCCGCCAGTTCCTTGGCCGCCAGCACGAACAACGCGGCGATGAAGACCGACTCGGCCACCTTGCCTTCCTTATTCGTAGTGGTCTGGAAGGACTGGCCGGGGGTGTCCGAGAAGCAGTTCAGGTTCAGACAGTCGTTCCAATCGGCGCGGCCGATCAGGGGCAGACCGTGCGGTCCCAGCCGGGCCAGCGTGTAACCGAAACTGCGGCGCAGGTGTTCGTACAGGGGCTGTTCGGAACCAGGCTGATTGTCGAAGGCCACGGGCTCGTCAAGAATGCTGAAATCGCCGGTCTCTTTGAGGTAGGCGGAGACACCGATGATCAGCCAGTGCGGATCGTCGTTGAAGTTGCCCCCCACGTCATTGTTGCCCTTCTTGGTGAGCGGCTGGTACTGGTGATAGGCGCCGCCGTCGGGAAGTTGCGTGGCGGCCAGATCCAGAATGCGCTCGCGGGCGCGTTCCGGAATCATTTGCACGAAGCCGAGCAAGTCCTGGTTGGAATCGCGAAAACCCAGGCCGCGGCCAATGCCCGATTCGAAGAAGGACGCCGACCGCGACATATTGAAGGTGGCCATGCACTGGTAGGCATTCCATATATTCACCATACGGTCAGTGTGGACGTCGGGGGTCTGCACCTGGCAGATTCCCAGCAGACCGTCCCAGTAGGAGCGCAGCTTTTCGAAAGCTGCATCTACGTTGGCGTTGTCGCGATATCGCGCGATCACCGGTTTGACGGTGCTCTTGTCGATGATCTGGGAATCGGGCGGATCGAATTTCCCATCTTTGGGGTTTTCATGGTACCCCAGAACAAAAACGATCTGATGTGTCTCGCCAGGTTGGAGCACCAACCGGACATGGTGCGACCCGATGGGAGCCCAGCCGTGCGCCACGGAGTTTGACGATTCACCGCGCTCTACGGCGGCGGGCCGGTCCCAGCCTCTCCAGGGGCCCAGCAATGCCTCGCGCTGGGTGTCGAAACCCGCCAGGCGGTCGGAGCAGGCGAAATATGCAAAATGGTCGCGGCGTTCGCGGTATTCC
>JANYJN010000236.1 GCA_025358475.1 Candidatus Solibacter sp. | reverse complement strand
CGACGGGTATCCTGACATCTTCGTCGCCGGGGTTCACCACAACACTCTCTATCACAACAACCGCGGCGGCACTTTCACCGACGTCACGGCGAAGGCGGGCATCCGCAACAACCCCGACCCGCGGTTCGGACCGATGTGGTCGATTGCGGGCGTCTGGCTGGATGTCAATAACGACGGCCTGCTGGATCTGTTCGTCGTCAACTACCTCCAGTGGAACTTCGCTACCGAGCCCTTGTGCGAGTACAAGGGGGTTGCCGACTACTGCGCGCCACGGTCCTACCAGGGCCTGCCCAATCAGCTCTACCTCAACAAGGGCGACGGCACCTTTGAGGAGGTGTCCGAAAAATGGGGCATCCGCTCCCATGTAGGCAAAGGGATGGGGGCCGCCATGGCCGACTACGATTTGGACGGCCTCCCGGACCTCTTCGTCACCAACGACGGGTCCTACAATTTCCTGTTCCACAATACCGGCGGAAAGTTCGAAGAGGCCGCTTTTCCGGCCGGCGTCGCGTTGGTGGAAGACGGCAGCTTCATTTCCGGAATGGGCGCCGATTTCCGCGACTTCGACAACGATGGCTACCCCGATATTGCGTTTGTCGCTCTGGAGAAGCAGTCCTTCCCGCTGTTCCACAACGCTGCCGGAAAGCAATTCCAGGAAGTCACCTCGCCCGCCGGCATGCGCTCCGCCAGCATGGGCATGGCGGGCTTCGGAGTGGCGCTGTACGATTTCGACAACGACGGGTGGAAGGACCTCTTCGTGACCCGCGGCGACGTTCTGTCGCAGGCCATGCCTGGCACCGTCACCAACCAGAACAACACCGTCTTCCGCAATCCGGGCGCCGCCGGTAAATGGGCCGCTCTGACGGCGGAGGCGGGCCTGGATGCCTCACCGCCCGCGCGCCACCGCGGCTTGGCCATGGGCGATTTCGACGGCGACGGCCGCATCGACGCGGTGGTCACCGCCCTCAACGCGCCCGCCGAAATCTGGATGAACCGGAGCCCAGCGGCCGGCCACTGGCTGGACCTGGCGCTAGAGGGAACCAGCAGCAACCGCGACGGCATCGGCGCCCGCATCAAGGTTGTCAGCCGGAGCGGCACGCAGTACAACCACATGACCACCAGCGCGGGCTACGCCTCTTCCAGTTACGGCCCCGTGCACTTCGGACTGGGAGCCGCCGACAAGGCGGAGTCCGTCGAGATCCGCTGGCCGTCCGGGACGGTCCAGGTGCTGAAGGACGTTCGCGCGGACCGCGTGCTCCGAGTGAAAGAACCTGCTACCGCTTCTCCGCCGCCGCGTTGAGTTTATCGAAGGCCGCCCGCTCCCGCTCGCCGTCTTTTGGCCGGTTCAGCCGGTAATACAGCGCGGAAAGCTCGATGTGCGGCTGCGGCCAGGCGGGCTCGTCGTGGATCACTTTTTCGAAGTCCTTGACGGATGCCTCCAGCTTGCCTTCGGTCCGCTCCAGCCGTGCCATTTCGTAGCGGGCCAAGCTGGATTCGGGTTCTAGCGTGAGCGCCCGTTCCAGATGCTGCCGCGCCGTATCGAGTTGGCGCTCGGTATGCAGCACTGCGCCGAGGTTGAGGTTCGCGTCGAAATCCTTGGGGTCGGCTTCTATCGCCTTTCGCAAAGCCGCCATGGCCCCGGTATTGTCGCCCAGATACGGCAGCACCATGCCGCGCAGCGTCATGGCGCCGGGCAGTTGCGGGTTCAGCCGCAGTGCGGCGTCGCCATCGTCGCGCGCCCGCTCGAATTCGTTCATCTTGAGCGCGGTCCGCCCGGCCAACAGGTACGCCTCGGCGCTGTTCCCGGCCTTCGCCACCTTCTCTACGCGTTCCAGGCCGTCGCGCTTGTGGCCCGCGCGGATGAGCGCGGAGCCCAGCAGCCACGCCACGCCCAGGTCGTCGGGCTGGGTAGCCTCCACCGCCCGTAGCACCGCGATCGCTTGTTCGTCCTGTCCCAGCCGCGAGTAGCAGTCGCCCAGCAGCGTCGCCGTTCGCGGATCGTTGGGAAGCAGTTTCAACTCCTTCACCGCTTCGGCAAAGGCGCCCTTCTTGTATTGCGCCAGCGCCAGGTTCATGCGCAGCGCGCTGTTGCCGCCATCCTTCGCCAGCGCCGCGCGGTACTGCGTTATGGCCTCGTCGAAGCGTCCTTGCCGGGACAACGCGGCCCCTAGATTCGCGCGGACTTCGATCACGTCGGGCCGCAGCTTCAACAGCTCCTGGTATTTTCGGATCGCGAGCGTATCGTCGCCGCGCTTTTGCGCGGCCACCGCCTCGTTAAAGAGTTGCTCCGCCGGGGAGCCCTGGCCGGCCGCGGCGCACACCAGCACCAAGAAAGCGATCGCCACCCGCATCGTTTCAGCATAGCCGGATTTGCGCTACTGTAGTACCGAATGCGTGTTCTGCTGTGTGCGGCGTTAATTCTCGGACTGATTCCCGGCAAGGGCCAGGCGTTGCAGGATGGCTTCGAAGATCTCGCCCGCCGCGCCGAGGCGGTGATCGATAGCGACCCCGCCCAGGCCGCCGATCTTTTCAAGAAAGCCCTCGCCTTGAAGGCCGGCTGGGCCGAAGGTTGGCTCTATCTCGGGGCATCCCTCTACCAGTTGGACCGCTTTGCGGAGGCCAGCGACGCCTTCCGCAAGGGAATCGGCCTGGCGCCCACCAAGGGAACCGGCTGGGCGTTCCTCGGCCTGTGCGAAGCCGAGCTGGACAATTCCGATCAGGCGATCGCCGATATACGCAAAGGCGAGCAGCTTGGGCTCGGCGACAACTGGCAGTTCGAAGCCATGGTTCGCATCAAGGCCGCGCAGACGCTGATCCGCGATTCGGCGTTCGATGAAGCACTGGGCCAGATGGTGCCGCTGGCTGCGCACAACGAGAACTCTCCGGTGGTGCGCGAGACCATGGGTCTGTGCGCCATGGGCATCGCCAAGAGCGCTGCCGAACTTTCGCCCGAGCGCCGCGCCGTGGTCGACCTCGTGGGCAAGGCCGCCTGGGAATCCGCCAGCCTGCGCCCCGCCGCAGCCGCCGCCGCGTACAGCGAACTGCTGGAGCGCTATCCGAACGAAGCCGGTGTGCACTACGCCTATGGGCTCTACCTGATGGAGACGGATCTCGCCAGAGCGCTCGCCGAGTTCCAAAAGGAGGTCCAGAGCAATCCGGAGCACTGGCCCGCGCTTATCGAGGTCGGTTCGCTGCGAGTCCGGCAGGGAAGCCCCGAAGAGGGGCTGGAATCGCTGCGGCGTGCCATGAAGGTGGTACCCGCCCGGCATCGCTGGCTCTGCCATGCCGAGTTGGGACGCGCCAACATGACGGCGGGCCACCTGGAAGCCGCCATCGGCGAACTGGAAACCGCCCGCCGCCTCATGCCCGGCAACGCCCAGGTCCATTTCTTCCTCGCGCAGGTGTACCGCCGCGCCGGGCGCAAAGAAGACGCGCAGCGCGAGACCGTCCAGTTCGAAAAATTGAAAGCGCTGCAAGATCCCTTGGGCGTCCCGGGACTTCTCCAGTTTCGGAACTGACCTCGCCGGACATTCCTGCCCAATTGGCCGCCCTCACGCGGGCGTCTGAGAATGGTCACTCATCGCATTTCGCGCTGCCGAACCAAGGCCGCGGCGCTCAATCCGCCTCAACGCGCGCGCCCACCAGGCGCTTCGCAACAAACATCTGGAATTTGAAGGAACGTGGAGTTCTCTTACGACCGTGACGATCCACCTGCCGTCTCACGGGATCGAAGTAATCCAGGGCGCCGGGCGATCAGAACGACTTTTAACAGATTCAGAGGTTTGTGAGTGCGTGAACAACTCTTGGGGGCGTTCTGCGCAGCTCAGACGGCGGTCCCGCATCCTCATGCAGGACGCCGGCGCATATCCACGGTTTACATTCATTCGTGTATTCCGATACACTAGTGAATATGAAAGAGCGACGTCTGACGCGAAACCAAAGCCGGCTGCAGACGCGTGTCAAACTCATCGAAGCCGCCGAACTGGTATTTGTGCGCGTCGGTTTCGATGCTGCTTCGGTCGAGCAAATCGCAGCGGAAGCGGGGTTTTCCCGCGGTGCCTTCTACTCGAACTTTGAAAGTAAGGACGAGCTTTTCCTGGAGCTGCTCGACAAAAAGCGCAGCGAGACGCAAGACGACTTGGATACCATTTTTCGCGAGAAGAAAGACGCGAAGGGGCGTTTCGTCGCTGCGCGCGAGTGGTATGCGAACCAATCCCAGGAGCGGACCTGGACCGTCATCCAAACCGAATTCAGCTTGCGGGCGCTGCGCAAGCGCGCGCTCAGAAAGCGTTTGAGCACCCTCTGGCAACAGGAATTGGAGACCTACTCCGCCCTCCTCGACCGGTACTTCCTCGAAGCCGGCCTGACGTCACCCGAGAGTCCGCGGACCATCGCGGTGTCGCTGCTGGCGACCGCCCAGGGTCTCGGGATGATGTCGCTGCTTCACTCGGATTCGGTGCTGGATTGTAGCATCGCCGCAATCCGCAAACTGGCCTTTGAACGCCTGGTCCCCAGTCCGGCCGGCAAAGTAGCGATCGGCGGGCGGCCGCACCGCAAAGGAAAGAAATAGTCTATGGATAGCAAAAGTTTAGTTCTAATCCTTCTCGCCTGCACGGTGGTATCGTGTTCCCCTCAAAAAGAAAGCGTCCCGGCGCTGAAGGCGGCCATCCCTGTCAGGGTTGCGAGCGTCGGCCGCATTCGCGCTGCCCAAACGGTTGCGGTCAGCGGATCAGTGGTCTCGTGGAAGGACCCTTCGAATGTAACCTTTGTGGTTTCGGGCAAGGTGGTTGACGCCGGCCCCCGGGAAGGCGACCCGGTCCAAAAAGGGCAGGTGCTGGCCAAAATCGACCCCGCCGACTACCGCCTCGCGGTGGAAGCCGCCGAGGCGCAAGTGGCGGCCGCGCGCGCCGTATTCGAGAAGGCCGAGTCCCCGGCGCGCCCCGAAGTTCTCGAACAGTCGCGAATTTCCTTCGAACGCGCGCAGGACGAGTACCACCGCATGAAAAGCCTCTACGATTCCAAGAGCCTCGCGCCGAACGATTTCCGCAAATTCGAAGCCACCTATCAGGCAGCCGGACAGCAATACGCACAGGCTCAGGCGGGCGGGCAGAAGGAAGACCGGGCTCAGACCCGCGCCATCTACAATCAGGCGCTTGCCGCTGAGCGCATCGCCCGCAAGCACTTGGAAGACGCAACGCTGCATGCGCCCCTGAGCGGGTTCATATCCAGCCGCTCGATTCAGGTGGGTGAAATCGCCAGCCCCGGGCGCGCCGTGTTCCAGATCATCGAACTCGACCCGGTGGAAATCAGCGTGGGCGTGCCGGAAACCGATATCAGCCTGGTGCGGCTCGGACAGACTGCCGCGGTGCAGGTGCCCGCATTACCCGGCGCGCCGTTCGAAGGTACCGTCCGGCTAATTAATGTGGTCGCCGACCCGACCACGCGCACCTACATGGTCCGCATCCGGGTTCCGAATCCCAAGCGTCTGCTTCGCGTGGGAATGATCGCGGAGGCGCAGATTCGCAGCGACCGGGTGCTCGACGCCATGACCCTGCCCGGAGAGAGTCTGGTGCACGATCCGCAGGGCGCCACCATCGTCTTCGTCTACCTCCCCGGGCAGAAGCGCGTGTACGCAAGGCGCGTGGAAACCGGCACGGTTTACGGGCGGGCGATTCAAATCAAGAGCGGGCTGACGGGCGACGAGTCTATCGTCCTCGCGGGGCAGGAGAGGCTTCGCGATGGGGTCGCCGTCATGGCCGCGCCGGAGGCGAAGTAGCCGTATGAATCCCGTCAAAGCCTCTCTGCGCTATCCCGTCGTAACCATCGTCCTGGCCGCCATGGCAGTCACGGTCGGCGTCCATTCATTCCTGACCATGCCGAGAACCGAGGACCCAAGCATCACCATCCGTCAGGGCCTGGTGCTAGCCGCGTATCCCGGAGCGACGTCGGAACAGGTGGAACAGCAGGTCACCAAGAAACTGGAAGAGCACATCTTCAAGTTCACGGAGGTGCGCAAACAGAGGACCTATTCCACCAGCCGCCCCGGGCTTGTGACCATTCACGTCGAACTGGAAGAGAACGTCCGGAACGCCGACCAGTTCTGGGCCAAACTGCGCCATGAGATGAACGAAACCAGCGCCACCTCGTTGCCGGCCGGCGTGCGCGGTCCCATCGTCAACTCCGATTTCGGCGACACTGTCGCAATCCTGCTCGCGATTCACGGCAAGCGCTATGGATATCGCGAGCTCCGCGACTATGTGGACCGCATTCAGGACGAGTTACGCGGGGTACGCAACGTGGGGAAACTGGCCACCTTTGGGGAGCAGAGCGAACAGATTTGGATCACCAGCAGCCTGGAGCGCATCTCGCAGTATTTCGCCGATCCGCTCCGCGTCATGCAGTCTCTCCAGCAACGCAACATCATCCAGAATTCCGGCAGCCTGGAGACCGGCACCGAAAGGATTCCCCTTCGCACCACGGGACTTTTCACCACGGAAGATCAGATCGGAAGTGTACTGGTAGACATCTCCCGCACCGGGCAGCCAGTTTACATTCGCGATTTCGCACGCGTGGAGCGCCGCTACCAGGACCCCACGTTCATGGTCCGCTACGATGGCGAGTCGGCCGTTCTGCTCTCCGTCGAGATGCAGAAGGGCAACAACATCGTGCAGTTGGGCGACGAGCTCGGCGTGGTATTGAGCCAACTCTCCAACGTTCTGCCGCCGGACATCCACCTGGACCTGATCGCCAATCAGCCGGGAGTCGTCAAGACGCGTATCTCGGATCTCAGCCGCGAGTTCATGCTGGCCATCGGCGCAGTGGTGCTGGTGACCATCGTCCTGTTGCCGTTGCGCGTGGCGGTCATCGCCGCCTTCGCCATCCCGGTCACCATCATGACCTCGCTGGGCGTGCTCAATGCCATCGGCATCCAGTTGCACCAGGTCTCGATTGCCGCTTTAATCATGGTGCTGGGCATCGTGGTCGATGACGCCATCGTAATCGCGGACAACTATGTCGATTGTCTCGATCGCGGCATTCCCAGATCCAAAGCCGGCTGGCAATGTGTCCGGGAGGTGCTGGTTCCCGTGTTGACGGCGACCCTGACGATCATCGCTTCCTTCCTGCCGCTGTTGATTCTCACCGGTTCGGTCGGCGAATTCATCAACGCCCTTCCGGTCGCCGTCGCTGTGGCCCTTTCTGTGTCCTTCGTGGTAGCCATCCTGCTCACGCCGCTGTTGTGCCGTTTCTTTATCCGTCAGGGGCTGCGCGCGAACCGCCCCGGGGAGAGGCCCGAGCGAAAGAAAACCAGCATCCTGGACCGGTTGCAGACCACCTACCACCGGCTGATCGTATTCTTCATGCGCCGCAAAGCCCTGGCCGTCGTTTTAGGACTCGCGGCGGTTGCCTCCGGCGTCCTGATGCTGAGAGCCGTTCCCCAACAATTCTTCCCGTCGGCCGAACGCAACCAGTTCGTAGTCGACGTGTGGATGCCGCGGGGCGCGCGCATCGAAGCTACCGGCGAGGTCATGGGCCGCATCGAGCGGGACCTGGCGCGGCGGGCGGAGGTGGCGCACTATGCGGCATTCGTGGGGCAAAGCGCCCCCCGCTTTTACTACAATGTGAGCCCTCAGGATCCCGATCCCGCCTACGGCCAAATTATCGTCAACACCAAAGAGGAAAAGGGTACTCCGCTCCTGGTGGCGAACCTTCGGGAGAGCCTGGCGCGCGTGGCGCCGGAAGCTCTGGTGATTGTCAAGGAGTTGCAGCAGGGAATGACCATGGATGCTCCCATCGAGGTGCGAGTGTCCGGGTATGACATCGCCGAGTTGCAGAGAATCGCCCGGCGCGTCGAGGACATCCTGCACGGCGCACCCAACGCCCAGTTGATTCACAACGACTATTTCGGCGATTCCTACCTGGTGGACGTGGATGTCAACGCCGAAATCTCCAACCGCCTGGGCTTGACCAACGCCTCGGTCTCACGCCTCCTGGCTGGGGGGTTCAGCGGATCGCCGGTCAGCACCTTCTGGGAAGGAAATCGCGCCGTCACCATCATGCTCCGCCTCGATCCGTCGCACCGGGATTCGTTCGATGACGTCCGCAACGCTTACGTGCCTTCCATGCTTACGCACGCCAGCGTCCCGCTGCGCTCCATCGCGGAATTGAACCCGCAGTGGCAGACCAGCCGCATCGTGCGCCGCAATGGAGTTCGAACGCTGACCGTTCGCGCCTTCCCGCGGCACGGGCACTACGCCTCGGAGATTCTAAGCGCCACTGGCTCCCAAGTGAAATCCCTCGCGCTGCCGCCCGGCTATCGCATCGAGTACGGGGGCGAGGTCACGAACCGCAACGAGACGCTACCGAAAATGATTGAAGCTTTGGCCATCAGCCTCATCGCCATATTCCTGGTTCTGCTGCTTCAGTTTCGCAACCTCTCCGAACCGCTGATTGTCATGTGCTCCATTCCGCTGACGCTGTTTGGCGCCTCGCTGGGTCTCCTGGTGACCCACAATCCGTTCGGATTCACGGCGTTCACGGGCATGATCGCCTTGTGCGGAATCGTCGTCCGGAACGCCATCATTCTGGTGGACTACATACACGAAAAGCTGCGCGAGGGGTGCTCCCTTGAGGAGGCGGCCACGGAAGCTGGCAGGCGGAGGCTGCGCCCGATCTTTCTCACCACCATGGCGGCCGCGGTCGGAGTCACTCCCATGATTCTTTCAAGATCGAGTTTGTGGAGCCCGCTCGCCAGCGTCATCGCCGTGGGTTTGATCTCCTCCATGTTCTTTACCTTAATCGTGATTCCCATCCTGTTCGTTCTCGTGCAATCGCATCGTCGCGCGCCCGCGATTCCCGCCGTCGCGGCTCTTCTGGTTGTCTTCACTATGGCGGGAGTGCCGGCTCCAGCCGCCACGAAAAGTCTTACGCTGCCGGAGGCGGTAGATCTGGCGCTGAAGCAGAATTCAGCGCTCAAAATCGCTCGCGCGCGCGTCAGAGAGAATCAGAAAAAAGAAACTACCGCGCGCGCCGACTACTTTCCCCAACTATCGAACACCACCAGTCTCCTGGGGCTCTCCGACGCGCAGTTGGTCACCGTCCCCGCCGGGAGCCTTGGCGTGATTCCCGGCTTCGGAGCCTTTCCGCCGCAGGCGGTCGCGCTCAACCAGGGATCTACCACCGTGCTGCTCGCCAACACCACCGCCGGCCAACCCTTGACGCAACTCTTTAAAATCCATGCCGCCAATCAGGTGGCCGCCGCGGACCGGCGCGTCACGGAGGCGGAACTGGCGAAGGGCGAGGACGAAGTCATTCTCGCCGTCTATCAGCTTTACTACGGCCTGCTCGCAGCCCGCAAGCAGATCGACGCTGTTCACGCTGAAATAGCGGCTGCCGAGGAGGCGCTGCGCGAAGCCCGCCACGCGGTCGACGCGGGTAATGTGCTCGAAGTTGCCGTGATGGGCGCGCGCGCGGATCTTCTTCGCGGCAAGCATGCCCTGCTGGCTTCCGAAGATCAGGTTGCGGATCTGACCGCGGAAATGAACAGCCTGCTCGGTCTGCCCCTCGATATGGAACTCGAGTTAGTTACCGTCGGTATTTCCACGGAGGGACCGGTGGCTCGCGAACAGTACCTGGGCCTTGCGCTCGCGCAGAACCCGGACGTCCGGGCCGCCAAAGAAACCGTCGCGAAAGCTCGTGCCGGCGTGAGTGCCGCACGCTACGAGTACATCCCCGATATCGGCGCGTTTGCCCGCCACACTTACCAGCACGGTGTTCCGTTTCTGTCTCACAGTTTCGGCACGGCCGGACTCCAGATGACGTGGAACATATTCGACTGGGGCAAGCGCAAAGGCGTGGTCGGCCAACGGGATGCGCTTCTCGTACAAGCCGAAGAGAATCTGCACCGGGTCACGGACCGGGTCT